>JAYTXY010000158.1:0-17623 GCA_043742705.1 Bacteroidota bacterium | reverse complement strand
CAACATTTCCTTTCGGAGAGGCGAGGTAATAAACAGAGATGAAATAAATGATTGTTGGAATCAATGAGAACAAAACAAGTAAAACTCCGGCGAGATATTTTGCAAATACAATTTTGAAATCGCTGAGCGGGCGGGTGAGGAGCAACTCAATGGTTCCTGATTTATTTTCTTCTGCGAATGACCGCATCGTAACGGCAGGAATTAGGAACATAAAAACCCACGGAGCGATGATAAACAACGTGTCAATGTTGGCGTAGCCATTTTCGAGAATATTGAAATCTGTTCCGGGAATGATCCACATGAACAAACCGATGCTGAGCAGGAACACAGCCATCACCACGTAACCGATGAGGGAACTTAGAAAACTGTTTATCTCTTTTTTTAGCAGGGCAATCACAAGAATTCAAAAAATTTAGCGAGTCAAAAGTAATTTTTTTTTGCTGAAGTGAAGATGAGATTGTAAGGTTAATCGGATGATTTATACAGTTGGAAAATGGATAACTGATCCTGCTGATGCAGTTATAAAAAGGGAAGAATTGGATTGCAAGTATTCCTTACGATTGAACAATCACGCAAACTCAATCCTGATTGTATCCATCAGCTTCATTCCGAGTAATCCGCCTGCTTTTCCATTGTTGATTGCCAGTTTTAAAAAACCTTCGCGGTTGAAGAGGGCAACAATTTCTCCGGGATCAGCATCAAAATAATTCCGGTTGATCTTATGAATGTCGTATTCCGATTTTCGCAGGAAGATGGTGAAAGGGCGACCGTCACCAACTTTGTTAAAGAGGTCTTCTGTAATATTTGAAATGATGTTGTCAAAAGAATCAATGTAAATCACCGCACCCCGAATAACGGATTGTTCCACTGTTGGCTGCGTGTGATAACTCTGAACGAGTTCTTCTGTTCTGACTCCGATTTCTTCCATTTTTTTTTCATGCGCAAAATCGGTGATGACCGACAAAAACAGGTTGTGGACATCCACGAGGCGGGGGCGGTCGTCAATGGCAAGTCTGTATAACTCTTTTTCTGCATCGCCAAGTATGAGAGAAAATATTCCGCTGTCTTCTCCAAGGAAAAAATGATCCTTGCATTTCACAAGCAGATAATAGCGCTGTAAATCTTTATTTACATGAGAAGGAGTTCCTGTAATACCGATAAAATGAAGTGTGCCTTTTGGAAATTTTGAAAAGCAATTTTTGATGACAAAGGAAGCCTGGAGAATATCAAAATGAGAAACCTCGTGACTGATATCCACGAGTTGAATACCCGGACAGTTACTGATTAGTTCTCCTTTAAACGAACCGAGGTAATGATCACGCAAACCCCAGTCAGTCGTTAATGTTATAACAGGCATAAGAAAAAGTACTACGCAGTGATGTTAATAACTTCTGAATTCGTGTTTGCCAAAAGTACTGATATTTGCATAGTATTGAAACGGTATTTTTAAATACTGCAAAAGCGTTCATTGAATATTCCGTGTTGGAATCCGTTGATGAACGTGAAGCGATCAGTAATTTTACATCTCAAAACCAACGTACATTGAGCGAAGTAATCATTCCCATTGACACATTTAATCCTGTCGAATTTTTTGGCGTAAACGACAGCAACCTGGAAGTTCTCAGAAAAAGTTTTCCCGAATTGAAATTGGTTGCACGAGGCAACGAAATCAAAGTGATCGGTGACGAGAAAAACATTCACGTCTTCAGTGAAAAAATAAACCGTCTCATCCAGCATTACCAGAAGTTCGGCAGCCTTACTGCTGATAACGTGGAGCATTTCCTCTCTGAAAAAGGAGGAAAGGATCCTGTTCCTAACGGACAGCCAACAAACGATGTGTTGGTATTCGGACAGAACGGAATCATGGTTCGTGCTCGCACTGTCAATCAAAAAAAATTGGTGGAGAGTACTGAGAAGAACGATATCGTATTCGCCATTGGTCCCGCAGGAACAGGTAAAACATACACTGCTGTTGCATTGGCAGTTCGGGCATTAAAGAACCGCGAGATCAAGCGTATCGTACTTACACGTCCGGCTGTGGAAGCAGGCGAGAACCTGGGATTTCTTCCCGGTGACCTGAAGGAAAAAATCGATCCGTACCTGCGTCCGCTGTACGATGCACTCTATGACATGATCCAAGGAGAAAAAGTGAAGACGTATATCGAAACAGGAGTCATTGAAGTGGCACCACTTGCATTCATGAGAGGCAGAACGTTAGATAATGCTTATGTCATTCTTGATGAAGCACAGAACGCGACTGAGAGCCAGCTAAAGATGTTCCTTACGCGTATGGGACCATCCGCTAAATTTATTGTCACAGGTGATGTTACTCAAATTGATCTTCCAAGAAATCAGCCTTCGGGATTGGTACAGGCGATTAAGATTTTGTCGAATGTAAAAGGCATCGATTTTATCTACCTCGATGGACAGGATGTTGTTCGCCATCGGATCGTGAAAGAGATCATCGAAGCATATAATAAGTAGTTGGCAAACGACAATTGGCGGTTAGCAACAACTCGAAAACTTTTAAGGCTTTGAACTAAGAACTTTGAACTAAACAATGAGCATTGCAACCACAATGTCCCCGACTTTATCTGAAACGAAATTCAATTTCCCCAAACAAACTTCTTTTTACAAAGGAAAAGTAAGAGATGTTTATACGATTGATAACAGGCTGATGGTGATGGTAGTAAGCGACCGGATCTCTGCTTTTGATGTGGTGCTTCCGAGAGCAATTCCATTCAAAGGACAAGTCTTGAATCAAATTGCTTCGCGAATGATTGAAGCTGTGAAAGACATCGTTCCTAACTGGATTGTAAGTGTTCCTGATCCGAATGTAACCATTGGAAGAAAGTGCGAACCGTTTAAAGTGGAGATGGTGATTCGTGGATATCTTTCCGGTCATGCATGGAGAGAATACAAGAGAGGTCAGCGTTTGCTTTGCGGAGTTGCTTTTCCTGAAGGTATGAAAGAGAACGACAAATTTTCGGAGCCGATTATTACTCCGTCTACAAAAGCAGCCGTTGGACATGATGTGGATATTTCAAGAGAGGAAATTATCTCTCAGGGAATCGTAAGTAAGGAAGATTATTTGCAACTTGAAAAATACACAAGAGCAGTTTTCAAACGCGGAACTGAACTTGCAGCAAAAAGAGGACTGCTGTTGGTGGATACGAAGTATGAATTTGGTAAGTCAGAAGGAAAAATTTTTCTCATTGATGAAATTCATACTCCAGATTCATCAAGGTATTTTTATGCTGATGGTTACCCTGAGCGTCAGCAGCTTGGAGAAGCACAAAAGCAACTTTCAAAAGAATTCGTTCGCCAGTGGCTGATGGAAAATAATTTTCACGGCAAGGACGGAGAAGTAATTCCTGAAATGAGCGATGAGTGGGTAAATACGATTTCTGAACGTTACATTGAACTCTTTGAAAAACTCACCGGCGAAATGTTTGTGAAAGCAGAGACTTCAAATATTTCAGAACGTGTGGAACGGAATGTAGTGAAGGCACTTTTGGTAACGAAGTGACTAAGTAACTAGGTCATGGAGTATAATGTAAAAGCATTAAGGCTATTCCTTAATCACTTAATTACCTAGTTACTTAGTCACCTAGTCACTTAGTTACCTAGTTACAAAGTAGTATGAACAACAAATGGACAAAACGAATAATAAAGGCAGCAAAATACTCTGTCTACACACTGGGTTATATTTTTCTCATCCTTGCCTTGTTCGCACTTACGAGAATTCCTTTTGACGTACACAGGTGGCTTGGCTCCCACAACAGTGAATACAATTTTACTCCTGATTACCTTGTATTTCTTGGTGGAAGCGGAATGCCAAGCGAATCCAACCTTATCAGGCTTTACTATACTTCGCATCTCGCAAAGAGATTTCCTGATGCAAAGATTATCATCGCTCATCCGATCGATACCAATGTGATTGCATTGATGCGTGAAGAACTACTTGTTCACGGAGTTGATTCCTCAAGGATCATCCTCGAAAAATCAGGTACGAATACGCGTGAACAGTCTCTAAGAATTGCTTCGCTTGATGGAGGAATTCAGCACAAGTCCGTGCTTATTGTGACTTCTCCTGAAAATATGTACCGGACATTGCGAACGTTCAGGAAAGTAGGGTTTGTAAACATTGGTGGTGAAGCAGCTTTTGAAAATGCTATGTTCGTCAGCCTTTCTTACGACCATAAAAAAATAGGAGGGAAGAGTTATGTTCCTGATGTTTCCGAAAGCACAGGTTTACGATACACTTTTTGGAATTACTTCAAACTTGAGATCACCTGCATCAGGGAATTTTTCGCCATTCTGTATTACAAACTAAATGGATGGATTTAAGTCGCTTATCAACAGTTTGTTGAAAACAATTTTTGTCTTAATATTTTCAATAAAACAGAATAAATTCTGTTGATAATCTGTTGAAACTTTCTTAAATGGTATACTAAATTCCCATCTATTGCGAATCTCGAATTTGGAATTTTGGATTTAAAATTCCGGATTTTTTTAATTCGCAATTCCAAATCCGCAATTCGCAATAGTAAGATTGAAGAACAACAATCATTGATTTATATTTGCTTGCTTTCAACCAGAATATCCGTTCACATTATTAATTACTTTTGCGTATGCATGAGGCTATTTTAATAGTTGATTTTGGTTCTCAGTACACGCAGTTGATTGCCCGAAGGGTGAGAGAATTGAATGTCTATTGTGAAATTCATCCCTACAACCATCTCCCCGAACTTACATCATCCATCAAAGGAATCATTCTGAGTGGAAGTCCTTCTTCCGTGAGAGATGAAAACGCCCCAAAGATTGATTTGAAGAAAATCCGTTCCAAAGTTCCTGTGCTTGGGGTTTGTTACGGAGCACAATTACTTGCCCAGCAAAGTGGCGGAGAAGTAGTTGCTTCAAAGATCCGTGAATACGGTCGCGCCAATTTGAAATCCATTGTTACGAATGAATTGTTTAAGGATGTGAAAGTAGATTCCACCGTCTGGATGTCACATGCTGATACCATTGCAAGCGTTCCATCCGATTTTGAAATTGTGGCGAGCACTGCTGATGTAAAAGTGGCTGCGTACAAAATAAAAAATGAATTAACATACGGTATACAGTTTCATCCTGAAGTCACGCATTCTGATGATGGAAAAAAACTTTTGAAAAATTTCCTTGTCGATATTTGCAAATGCCGTTGCGACTGGACTCCTGCATCTTTTATTGAAGAGACAATTCAACAACTAAAAACGAAATTAAACGATGACCAGGTTGTACTTGGCCTCTCAGGCGGAGTCGATTCTTCTGTGGCTGCAGTTTTATTGCACAAAGCAATCGGAAAAAATCTTCATTGCATTTTTGTGGACAATGGTTTACTTCGTAAAGATGAATTTATTTCCGTACTCGATTCCTATCAGCACATGGGATTGAATGTAGTTGGTGTGGATGCAAAAGAGAAGTTTTATGAAGCATTAAAAGGCCTTTCTGATCCCGAACAAAAAAGAAAAGCAATCGGCAAAACTTTCATCGATATTTTCCAGCAGGAAGCAACGCGAATTGAAAATAGCGATGATCGCAAATCGCAAATCGTAAATCGTACTACGATTAAATGGCTTGCACAAGGAACAATTTATCCTGACGTAATAGAATCTGTTTCCGTGAAAGGTCCTTCTGCCACCATCAAATCACATCACAATGTTGGCGGACTTCCCGAAAAGATGCATCTGAAAGTAGTTGAGCCGTTGAATACGCTTTTTAAAGATGAAGTGAGAAGAGTTGGAAAGCAGCTTAACATGGATGCTGCTCTTCTTAATCGTCATCCGTTTCCGGGTCCTGGATTGGGAATACGAATCTTAGGAGAAATTACACCTGATAAAGTCAGGAAGTTGCAGGAAGCTGATTCCATTTTTATTGGCGCATTGAAAAAGCACAATCTATATGATGAAGTATGGCAGGCTGCAACCATTTTGTTACCTGTTCAAACAGTAGGAGTGATGGGTGACGAACGAACATATGAAAATGTAGTTGCGCTTCGTGCAGTTACTTCGTTGGATGGAATGACAGCAGACTGGTGCAAACTTCCCTATGAATTTCTGGCAGATGTGTCAAGTGAGATTATTAATAAAGTAAAAGGAGTGAATCGGGTTGTTTACGATATCAGTTCCAAGCCGCCGGCAACGATTGAGTGGGAGTGAGGAGATTTTTATTTTTTATTTTTTATTTTTTATTGAAGATTGAAGATTGAAGATTGAAGATTGAAGATTGAAAAAAGGAGGAATAAAAATAATGAAAATGATTCATAAAATCCGGAGAGCATTTTTATGCTGCTTATTATTCATTATTCAATTTTCACTATTCAATTATTCTTCCCTCGCTCAGGATTATACACTTAGTTCAAAGGACACAACTGAAGTTCGCTTTTTGAATCAACGAAAGTTTTTTATCTATAAAGTTGATAAGGGCGAAACAGTTTATTCTATCTCTAAGAAATTCAAGATTCCACAACAAGAAATTAATGAGTTCAATACGGAGTTGAAAGACGGGTTGAAACCCAAAATGAAATTGTGGATTCCTGCTTACTCGCATTTGAAAAAAGAGGAGCCTAAGCCGGAAGTGAAAGAAAATGAATCATTGGCAGCAAATGAAACTTATCGCGTAGCACTGTTGCTGTCTTTGCATGTAGCTGAAAATTTTACAAAGGATTCTTCTCTTCTTGATTCAAGTTATGTGAACGAAAGCCTGCAGGTTTCCACGGTTGCCAACCTTGAATTTTATGAAGGAATTCTGAAGGCAATTGACTCGCTTGAATCGCTGAAGCTGAGAGTTAATCTCACGCTGTATGATACAGAAGATGATTCTTCCAAGACGGTTGAGTTGCTAAGGAAAGCGGAATTGCAAAACACAGGCCTTATCATTAGCAATGGAAATGCTGTGGTTACAAAATTGATCAACGCTTTTTCTATAAAAAATAAAATAAGATTTGCTTCGTGTACTTTGAATTCAGGCGACCTGATAAGTGATAACGGAAGCGCCATCTCCGTCATTCCTTCTTCTCTTGTGCAATGCAGAGAAGCCGGAAAAATTGCTGCTGAAAAATTCCGGGATTACAACTGCATCGTTTTAAAAACTGCTCCCGGAAAAGAAAACGAGCGGTCTGCAGCATTCAAACTTGGCTGGCTGAAGGAATCGAATGCAAAAGCAAAGGAGATTAATTTTGTTAAAACGATAAAGGATAGCATGTCTGTTTTTGTGAAAACTGTTAAAGACAGCATGTCATCAAAACTAAATAACCTGATTTTTGTTCCTTCTTCAAATGAAGACTTCGTTTCTTCGTTGATCGCTTCATTGAAGGACTACTCTGAAGAATACAGGATTACCATGATCGGACTTCCTACCTGGCAATATTTCGAAACCATTGATCCGCTTTTGTTTGAACTCTTCGATGCGCATATTTTTACTGCTTCCTTTATAAACTACAACGCTCCGGATGCCGTTCGTTTCAGGAAGTATTTTTTCAAAACATATAATACCGAGCCGGCTGAAAATGCCTTTTTGGGTTTTGATCTAATGATGATGATGGGAACCGAATTCCCGGGACATGGAAAAAAAATCGAGGACGATATTGCCGGACAATCTTTGAAAGGACTCTATACAAATTACCGATTTGAAAGAACTGAAAGTTCTTTTATTGAAAACAGTTTTATTTCAATGTGCAAGTACAGGAATTATGAATTGAAAAGAATAAACGAGTAAATTCTATTTTTTCAAACTGTACGCAAAGTGATGACTCGTAATGTTGAATCCGGTTTTCAGGTATAGCCGATGAGCATCGTAACGATTAGGTCCACAACCTGAGTCGAGATGAACTTCATCACAGTTATTTTGCTTTGCAATTTCAAAAATGTGTTTCAGCAATTTACCTGCATAACCCTTTCCTCTGTATGCCGACAATGTTGACAGATCATCTATGTAGATCGCTTTTCCCCAATATAAATGCTCTGCGAACCTGTAACCTGAAGCGCAGACAGCTTTTCCGTCTTCTTCAATAAAAATCAGATGATATCCACGGCTGATAAAACCGGTAATTGTACTTAAGAAACTTTCCTGCGTAAGGTGTGGGCGAAGTTCGTGCATGACTTCAAAGCATTTAGTAATGGCTGAGTCGGATGAGGCAATTTTTATTTCGAACATGTTCAACGGATTATAATTAGGGTGAAGATAAACATAACAAAAAAACCATTCCCGAATTTCTGAGAATGGCTTTTTAAACACGAACAAACACGAACTAAATTTATTTTTTGTCAGGAGCATTTGCCCTTGCAGCAGCAGTCACTTTCGCAACGGGTTTTACATGGGATGACTTCTGCTTTTTTCCAACAACTTTTTTAACAGATTTTTTTTCCTGGTCCTTTGGTACCTCAGCTTCATTTTTTTTTGTGCCAATAATACCTGGTCTTGATGCTACCTGTGCAACCACTGCTGTTGTAAAGATTGTAGCTGTGATAAACAACATGCTTAACTTTTTCATTTTTATCCTTCCTTAATTTAAGGAGACAAAGATGATCTTGCACCGGTGAAGAATATATGAACTGGAATTTAGGAAGAGGATCTCGTAGGAAATGTTAACATGAAGCACGTACCTGCATTAAGCGTGGAAGTAACTTCTATCCTGATGTCATGGAAATTTGCAATCGTTCTAACAATTGGTAATCCCAGTCCGTAACTCATCTCATCCTCCGGCCTGAATCGTTTGAAACGGTCAAAGATGGAAGGAAGATGATCTGGTGATATCCCGACTCCTGTGTCCTTTATGGAAAGTTGAAATTGGCGATCAATTACATTGCAGGAAATGAAAATTTCTCCCGGGTTGCTATTGTACTTGATGCCATTCGAAATGAGATTGAAAATTAATGTATGAAGCAACGACTTGTTGCAATGCTCCAGTTGAATATCAGCTTCCCATTGTTGATGAACTGTAATATTCTTTTGATTCAACCTGTCTTCAAGTTCTTCCAGTACATCCTTTGTCAAGGCTTTGATGTTTGCGTCTTCGTTTTTCAGGAATTGCTCATTCTCTATTTTAGAAATGTAAAGCAACGCTTTGATTACTTTACTAAGCCGCAACAAAGTCTTTTGTGATTCCACGATTTTCAACGCCACTTCATGCGGAAGGTGTTGATCGCTGAGAATATTTTCGATCCGGTTTTGCAGAATGGAAATAGGAGTGAGCAATTCATGAGAAACGTTGGTGATGAATTCCCGTTCACTTTGAAATGCATTTTTAATTTTAATCATCATCTCGTTGATACTGCGATCGAGGTAGGCGAATTCATAAGTACTTGTTTTGATGGAATTAGGCACGAAAGTATTAGGGTGATGAATGGCATTTAGCTTTTTAGAGACAATGCGGTTAAAAGGTTCCAGGAGAAGTTGTGCCAGAGTCATGTTCATTAAAATAGAAATCAAAACCACAAGAGCTACCATCCAGATGGTAAACTTGCTGATGGTATGATTCAACTGCTCAACAGTGCTTAGTCCTTCCCCGATTTCTATTTTGTAAAGCTGGTTGTCATATAGGAAAGCCCTGCTGAGTACACGGTGTTTCAAAACCTCATTCTCGATGTTCCGCTCTGTGTTTTCAATCGTGTCTTTCCCGAAATTGGGCGGTAAAAAGGCGATGGGAGAAATGGAAACATATTCTTCTTTGAAAATGTTGTAGCTGTCAAAGCTGCATTCCTGATCTTTGATAATGTCGTCAAGACCTCCGATCTGAATAATCTTCAGCATTTTGTCGGCCCGGGCATGCAAACGTTTATCGATGTGATTGTAAACCACGCGTTGAATCACGATCGGAAGAAGGAATCCGATTGCAAGCACAATCACAGCCTGGAGAATGGCGTTGTAAAAAGTAAGTTTAAGTTGTAATTTCAATTCGGAAGAAAATAAGTGAGCGCAAATCTAATTTGCTTAGCGTAAGTTCTCATGAATAATGACCTTGTAGAATCACGCCATGTTGAGGCGATAGCCAATTCCCCTTACGGTTTCTATGAAATCAGCATTACCATAAACGGAAAGTTTTTTACGAAGGTTTTTGATGTGAACATCGATGTAATTCGATTCGTAATCTTCTTCGAGCACATCTCCCCAAATGTGTTCCGTCAGCTGAACACGTGTGATGACGCGGTTTTTGTGCAATGCCATATAGTGCAAAATGTCAAACTCTTTTTTGGTCAGGTTGATGGCGTTGGTCTGAAAAGATACAATCCGGTTTTGAATGTCGAGAACGAATCCGTTGATTTCAATGGTATTGTTTTTCAATCCATGTTTCCTTCGCAGAATAGCCTGCATGCGCGCTTGTAACTCAAGTAATGAAAATGGCTTTGAAAGATAATCGTCAGCACCGAGATCAAGTCCCGTAATTTTATCATCGGTGGAACCGCGAGCAGTTACTATGATAAAGGCGGATTCTTTTCCGGAGAGTTTGGCTTCCTTCAATAGATTGAAGCCGTTGTAATCAGGCAAACCGATGTCAAGCAGTACAAAATCGTACGAGTTGACATAGATTTTTTCTGAAGCGCTTTTTCCGGTGAATGCCACATCACAATGGTAGCCCTGCTTGGTCAGAAAGATTTCTATTTCATGTGAAAGTTGTCTTTCGTCTTCAACGATCAGTACATTCATAGGATGTTTAAGTTAGTTGGTTGATGGCTTTTAAAATAAGTTTACATGCTGTGTCGATTTGCGTTTCAGTTATACTCAACGGAGGCGCGACTCGCATGTATTCAGGAGCGAAAAGAAACCAGTCAACCAGTACATTTTTTTCGATGCAACAGCTTACAGCTTTTCGGTTCATCTCTTCGTTCTCAAATTGAAGAGCTAAAAATAAACCTTTTCCGCGAATATTTTTAATCAAGGGATGGACAAGGTGTTTTCGGAATAGTTTTTCCTTCTCCATAACTGTCGCCATCATTTTCTCGTTCAACAATGCATGCATTGCAGCATGACCTGCCGCGCAGCAAACCGGATGTCCGCCAAAAGTAGTGATGTGCCCAAGCACCGGATCGTTTGTAAGTACCTGCATAATTTTTTTTGAGGTGATGAAAGCTCCGAGTGGCATTCCACCTCCCAGTGCTTTGCCGAGCAGCAAAATATCAGGAAGGACGTTGTAATGTTCAAACGCAAAAAGTTTTCCGGTTCTTCCAAAGGCAGTCTGAATTTCATCGAAGATCAGCAACGCTCCTGTTTCATCACAGTGCTTCCTTAGCTGAGCGAGAAAATCATTTTCAGGGAGAATAATTCCGGCTTCGCCCTGAATGGGCTCAACAAGCACGCAAGCTGTTTGAGTAGTGATGTGTTTTAAATCGTCCGGTGAATTGAAGGAAAGTATTTTCACATCGGGTAGAAGCGGGCGAAATGAATTTTTAAGATCTTCATTTCCCGCCAGGCTCAGCGCGCCTTGCGTACTTCCATGATAAGCGTTTTTAAAACTGATCAATCCTGTTCTTCCTGTGAACCGTTTTGCAAGTTTCAATGCACCTTCCGTGGCTTCGCTTCCGGAATTGACAAAATATACATTCGACAGGCTTGGCGGAAGGTGTTGCGTCAACAACTCTGCAAATTTCACCTGCGGACTTTGAATGTATTCTCCATACACCATGAGGTGGAGGTAGTCATCAAGTTGTTTCTTTATTGCTTCAAGAACTTTTGGATGCCTGTGACCGATGTTACTCACCGAAATTCCCGAGATCAAATCAAAAATAATCCTTCCGGAAGCATCATAGAGGTAAACTCCGTTCGCTTTTACTATTTCAAGTGCGATAGGAGCATTACTTGTTTGAGCCAGGTGTTCAAAAAAAATCTGCCTTTGGGTTAGCATCGGGCAAAAGTATAGTTCTGCCGACAATTATTCATGTGACAACAACTTATTTCTGAAGATGCTTATAACTCAAAAATAGACAGAGAGTGTTTCGATGATTTCGATCTCTTTGGCTTCCGGATTTAGCAATTCCTGGAAGAAGTAACTTCTCCCAAGGATTCCTTTGATGGTCACCTTTGTGTTCGAATCAGCCATCTCTGTGATGCTTGTCTCATACCTTAGAGGTGATTTTGAAAGTGAGAAGTTGGATTCCATCTCAATGCTTCCTTTTGCCATGTCGGCATTTGTTACTCTTAAGCCCATCTTTGAAAAGGCTTCATGAGCTCTTTTAAATACCCGCTCATAAGGGTACTGAAATACTGATGTTTTCATGTTGTTTCTTTTAATAAATTAATTGTTGAGTTATAAATCAAATGCAATATAATACAACTTTTATTAAAGACCTAAAAAATAATTACTTATATAGGTTATCTAAATTGATTAATCAAGTAAAATAGTTTGAGACAAGAAGAATGAATGAGAATTGGCTACCTTCCTTAAATCTCAATTGTTTGATCTTTAAGATACTATCGATGTCATAAAACGCAATTTCTGGCAGGATATTTTGCTGCTACAATCCTGCTTTAGAGAATTGAACAAAAAAGAATTCTCTCATTGAGTTTAGCCTCTGAGTACTTTTATGAATGGAATTAACTTGCTACCTTATCAAAATGAGGTATGAGAAACGGACCGTTTGGCCTGAGAAAAAATTCAATAGTAAGCCGTTCGCTGGAATGAAAAGTTCAGATGCCCTGTGAAATAGCATCAAGAATTTCTGCTTCACTGATTTCGGCATCACGTCTTTTTTGAAAAAATCTGTTCTTAACAGTGATTCCCTTTACAATAACTTTTGTGTTGAGATTTTCCATCGCTTCAACGACAAGATCTACTTCGAGCCCGGGTTTGCTCAATGAAAATCCTGACTTAGCCTTAATGCTTCCTTTCAACAAATCAGACTTGATAATTTTCATTCCCAGTCTGGAAAGAGCGCTTTCTGTTCTCCTGAAAACTTTTTCATATGGATATTGAAATACTGAAGTTTTCATAGTGCTTTGTTTTACGTATGATTAGGTGAACATTAAAACAGACAACAAGCGATCAACAAACGAATACAAAGTGCAAGTTATTCATGAGGTAAGAATGAGGGGGTCTTACTACAAAGATATAGACAAAAAAAATCAGGAAGCAAATTTTTATTTCAGGCAAATTCAAACGGTTTCAAAAAAGGCACCGTTGCTGACTTAAAATCAATTCATCGTTTTTAACTCTGTAATTAATTTGGAGATTGCATCTTTTGCATCTCCGAAAAGCATGCTGGTTTTTTTGTTGTAGAAAAGTTCGTTGTCTATACCTGCATAACCTGCATTCATGCTGCGTTTGTTGATGATGATGTGCTGTGCATTTTCCACGTCAAGTATCGGCATACCGAAAATAGGTGAGGAGGGATCATTTTTTGCAGCCGGATTTACCACGTCATTTGCTCCTACAACAAGAACCACATCAGTGGTAGAAAATTCAGGATTTATTTCTTCCATTTCCTCCAACTTGCCGTAATCAACATTACTTTCCGCAAGCAAAACATTCATGTGTCCCGGCATTCTTCCGGCTACGGGATGAATCGCATACTTCACTTTTACTCCGCGCTCTTCAAGAAGTTCTTCCAGTTCATGAATTACATGCTGTGCCTGCGCAACAGCTAAACCATAACCCGGAACGATAATCAGGTTCTTGGAATAGTTCATAAGCACAGCTGCATCGCTGATTGAAATGTCCTTTATGGTCCCATGCGTTTTAACGCCACCTGTAGCTACTGCTCCTTCACCGAAAGCTCCGAAGATTACATTGAACAACGGGCGGTTCATCGCCTTGCACATAACAATGGTGAGCAATGTTCCCGCTGATCCTACCAGGATTCCTCCTGTTAACATAACCTGGTTATCGTAAAGGAAACCGCCAAATGCTGCTGCAAGGCCTGTGAATGAATTGAGCAGTGAGATCACAACGGGCATATCAGCTCCACCAATCGGAACTACAAACATAATTCCGTACAGAAGAGCAAGAGCAAACGTTGCGAATACAAGCGTCATGCTCTGCGTACCTGACATCGTAATTGCGATTCCCATCCCGGAAACAATGAGCAGCATGATTGTATTCACGATATTATACTTTGGGAGACGAAGTGACTTCTTCAAAGTTCCGTTCAACTTCAGGAATGCAACGATGCTTCCGGAAAAAGACACACTTCCAATGATTAGTCCTGCCATGATAACTCCGATACGCATCGGGTTGCCAACATTGTGATGAAATTCCAGCAATGAAATCAATGCTGCACAGGCTCCACCCATCCCGTTAAAGAGAGAAACCATCTCAGGCATCGCAGTCATCTTTACTTTTTTAGCCGCCACCCAGCCGGTAATGCTACCAATGAGTATGGCAGTTGCTATTAAAACATAAATGATCGGGCTCACATCTCCTTTGTGCAAAGCGATAGTTCCGATCACAGCCAGCGTCATTCCGAAAGCGGCCCATAAATTTCCTCTTCGTGCAGTTTGGGGATTGCTCAACAATTTCAAACCCATTACGAATGTAACGGAAGCCACCAAGTAAATAAGGTCGAGCACATATTTTGAATTCATACGTTTGGGATTCGCTAAAAAGTGAGCAACTATTTCTTGTCTTTTTTCTTGAACATCTCAAGCATGCGGTCAGTTACAACAAAACCACCAACAACGTTGAGTGTGCCAAGAATGACTGCAACGAAACCGAGGCTAAGTAACAGCACATTGTTTGTTTCAGCGTTCAGCATCACGATAATCGAACCGACAACTACAACACCATGAATTGCGTTGGCTCCTGACATCAAAGGAGTATGCAATACAGAAGGAACTTTTCCAATCACTTCTATTCCGACAAAAATGGAAAAGATGAGGATGTAAACCATTTCGATGTGAATACCGAGAAAATTGATGATTTCGTTCATTGGTTATTTAATAAGTAAAAATTTATTCAGTATAACTAAAGAAAATCTTGACTCCAATTAAGCCGGTACCGTTTTCATCACACTTGGATGAACTATGTTTCCTTTGTGAGTGATCAATGATCCTTTGGTAATCTCTTCTTCCATTTCCCACTTGAATCCTTCTGATGTAGCAAGATGAAGCAGGAAAGTGGAAATATTTTTTGCATACAATTCACTTGCATTCAGCGGCAACAAACTCGGAAGGTTGGCTTCACCGATAATGGTAACTCCGTACTTCACCACATTTTTATTCACTTCGCTAAGTGTGCAATTACCTCCTTGTTCAACAGCCATATCAACGATTACAGAACCCATGCGCATTTTCTTTACCATGTCTTCAGTCACGAGAACTGGAGCTTTTTTTCCGGGGATCAATGCAGTGGTAATCACGAGGTCAGCTTCTGAAATATGTTTGGCAATAAGTTCTTGCTGCTTCTTCAAAAAATCTTCTGACACATTTTTTACATAACCACCTTCTATCTTGAGTGAATCATCCCCTTGTACCTCAATGAATTTTCCTCCGAGTGATTCCACTTGTTCTTTTGTTTCAGGACGAATGTCGGACACTTCCACGATAGCTCCGAGACGCTTCGCTGTAGCAATTGCTTGAAGTCCCGCAACTCCTGCTCCCATAATCACAACCCGTGAAGGCTAAATCGTTCCTGCAGCAGTCATCAACAGAGGAAATATTTTTCCGAGCGCATTGGCACCAACCATCACAGATTTATAGCCTGCAAGATTTGCCTGGGAACTAAGCGCGTCCATTTTCTGTGCGCGCGAAATTCTCGGAATCGCATCGACTGAAAAGCTTGAGATACCTTGTTTGGCGCATGCTTCAATAAGATGAGGATTGGTAGCTGCAAACATGAAAGAGAGAAGAACAGCATCACGTTTCATGAATTCAATCTCATCCGGAGAAGGAGGATTCACTTTCAACACGACATCAGCATCAGCGTAAAGTGATTTTTTATCATCAATAACTTTGGCTCCTGCTGCTACGTACATTTCATCACTGAAATAAGAATTCAAGCCTGCATTTTTTTCAATGCAGCATTCGAACCCTGATTTAATCAGCAACCTAATCGCATCCGGAGTAAGAGCAACCCGGTTCT
Source organism: Bacteroidota bacterium (assembly GCA_043742705.1). Classification (GTDB taxonomy): domain Bacteria; phylum Bacteroidota; class Bacteroidia; order AKYH767-A; family 2013-40CM-41-45; genus JAPLDA01. The sequence continues at coordinate 1,572 of JAYTXY010000158.1, read as the reverse complement.
CTCGATCTTTTGTTTCTTTTGGAATAGCTATTTTCACAATATCAAATTAGGTAAACAAGGCTTTGTAAAAACCGCGCAAAGGAAACAATTTTCAGTTGATTTCGCAAAGGGAGTTTGAGGAGACGGTGCGAAAGTGCGAAAGTGTGAAAGTGTGATTACAACCTTAATTCGTATCTCTCACCTTCTTATCTTTTTGACGTTCTCACTTTCTCACTTTCTCACTTTCGTACTTTCGCATCGTCACATTTTATTAAGAGTTTGCTGTTAACAATCTGCAGGAAAAAGTTAAGCAGACACTCTGCTGACTTAAGGGAAACCCTATCTTTGCAGCCATTATGATCAAATTAACTCAGCATTCACTCGATAAACTCGAAGAACTTTTTGTACAAGCCGGCTATACGATCCGGAATGAGAAAGGAAATTTTAAGTCTGGTAGCTGTGTAATGGTTGCTTCTAAGATCATTGTGCTCAATAAATTTTCTACGGTTGAAACGAAGGTTGCTTTTTTAGTGGAATCGCTTCAGAAAATGGAGTTGGATGAAACACTGCTTGATGATAAGTCAAGGAAATTTTTACAGGAGTTAAAACAAACGGAGATCGTCTTTTGAAAATTACTTTTCTCGGAACTGGAACATCACAAGGAGTTCCGCTGATCGGCTGCGAATGTGTAGTTTGCCAGTCTCCCGATCCGAAGGATAAACGCTTACGTTCTTCCGTGATGATTGAAAATAACGGAAACACTTTTGTTATCGACACAGGTCCGGATTTCAGACAGCAGATGCTTCGCGAAAAGGTGAAAAAGCTGGATGCAATTATTTTAACACACGAACACAAAGATCATATTGCAGGTTTGGATGAAGTTCGCGCTTTCAACTACCTTCAGAAAAAAGAAATGGATGTGTATGCTTCAGAGCGTGTGCAGGAAGCATTGAAGCGTGAGTTCGCTTATATTTTTTCAGGTGTTGAATATCCGGGAATTCCAAAAGTAAAATTACATACCATTCAGAATATTCCATTCGAAGTAAACGGAACTTTATTTAAACCAGTTGAAGTTTTTCACTACAAACTTCCTGTCTTCGGATTTCGTATTGGCGATTTCACATACATCACCGATGCGAATTTTATTGCTGATGAGGAAAAGAAAAAAATAAAAGGATCGAAAGTAATTGTGCTGAATGCACTGAGAAGAGAAAAGCATGTTTCTCATTATACATTGGATGAAGCAGTCGAATTACTGAATGAACTTGCTCCTGAGAAAGCATATCTCATTCATATCAGTCATCAGTTGGGTAAACATGCTGAGATCAATGAAGAGTTACCTTCATTCATTCGCTGTGCGTTTGACGGGCTGAGCATTGAGATTTAATATTGAAAATCGAAGATTGAATATTGTCTTGATGAAAATTATTTTCTCGCACATCCATTACATTAAGCTTTTCGTTTTATTTATGAGTTTAGAATTTGTTTCCTGTGGTCCTTCCGAGGCTGAAAAGGCAGCAGAGAAAAAAGCATATTACGATTCTCTTGTTGCTGCAACACAACGGGATTCAATTTCTCAAAGTACAATCCTCG
>JAYTXY010000157.1:0-11226 GCA_043742705.1 Bacteroidota bacterium | reverse complement strand
ATGGTCACGTCCTTGCTCCAGTTTGCAAAATTGAAAATGTTCGGATCGTTTACCAACGCCTTGTAAATTCCATTGTCCGTTGCTGCGTAAAAATATGTTCCATCGGAAGTAAGTCCGTTTACATTGATTGCATTTCCACCGGGGCCAATGTAATACGTGTCTTTGACCTCTTTTCTATTGAGATCTAAGACTACAATTCCGAAACCGCAAGACAGGTAAGCATAATGATCCTTGAAGAAAATACTGTTGATGCTTTTGTTCCCGACTATGTTGGTGCGTTTAATGTCAGAGAGATTATAAAGCGTGTTGTCGCTGTACAATAAATCAATGTTTGAGTTTTCATAGGCAATTACCAATACACCAACAGCGGCACTGTAACGTACTGATGCTATTTCAAAATCAGACAGTCCGCTTGTTCTTGAATAGCGCTCAAGAGAGCCATCGCTTTTATCGTAGCTGAACAAACCGTAACGGCTTGCGCAATATATTTTTCCGTTCCCTTCGGTTACAGAAACTGCTTTGTTGTAAGGAATGTGCATCCTGAACTGACCAATGCCAAGCAAGCCGTCATCAGCACCTTGTCCAAATGAAAAATGCGAAAGCGAAGAAAGGATTCCAGGCAGAAGAACCAACGCGATCCTTTTAAATACTGATATCATATTGTAGAAAATTTATGTCCTCTTAAGAAACGAAGAATAAAAGAATTTATTGGAGGTCAGCAAGGAGAGTAAAATTAGAAATTTTTATCCTGTAAAACGCTGTTCCTAAGAACATCTTATTGCACCGCCTTTTTATAAAGAAGGAATTTACTGTTTTTCCAAATCAGTGTAAAGTCATTCGGATTTTCTTCTATGTATTTCTGCGAGGGAAGATCGAGTAATCCGGGAGTATTGTCGGTATTGATAACCAGGTAATCAACATGAAAAGCCAGGATCATCTTTTTCACGTCATCTGAGGACTGATCAAAAAAAGTAGACGCAGTTCTTCTTTCCGTGTACAACGCCAACGCCTTCGGTTTCTTGAAAATGATCACGGATTCTTCGGGAACATTTTTTCGGATGTAATCAAACATTTCAACAGATTCAGTTTCCTGTGGTCCTGTCAATGTATTTTTTTTTTCGGAGAGAATTTTTGCGAAGGCATGTTGATATTGCAGCAACACGAAAAGACCTGCGGAGAGAATTAACACTTTCCTGTTTGCCGGAATGTTGATTTTAATTTGCTTCAAACCAATCACCATGTAATAAAGAAGAAACGGGAACAGCGGGAGAATGAAACGAAATCCGCTCGCTGAATACGGATAGACAATGAATAACAGGATGTAAATCCATGCTAACAAATCGATAAAGGTTCTTTTGTGCAAAAGACAATACGTCATACCGATCAGCAACAGCGCCAGTGAAAATGCTTTTGAAATCACCGTGATAAAAATCCATTTCTCCGGTTGCACATCAAAATACCCTTCGAATACCTGTGTGTAATAATTCAGATTCTGAATAATGATGTCACCGGTTGAATATTTTTCGTAAGCATTGGAATAAAACTCAAGGAATCTTCCTGTCGGAACGTGTACAAAAACAATATTCAGTAAAAAATAAAATACCGAAGCCGATCCAAGAATAACCAACGTTCTTTTGATTATTGGCGTTCTATTCCTTCCTTCTTTAAAAATCAAATATAGCGAATGAAGCAAAAGCGCAATTACAAAGACAGTTGCAACACCCCGTACAGACAGCATAATGCCACAGGATATTCCAATCAGTAAATGATGAGCAAGAGAGTTTCTTTCACGAAATCGTAAATAGAGAATCGTTGTAAGCAGAAAAAATAACGCGTATGGAATATCCGATAAAATCTCCGTTTTAAAACTAAGTGTCCAGGGATTGTAAGCGAAGATTAAAACAAGAAACAATGCGGTGAGTTCTGAAAAGTGGTTTCTAAAAAACAAAAACATCGTCACACACAAAAGAAAAAGCAGCAAAGAGATTAAATAATTAAAAGCATGAATTGAATTTCCTTTGACCTTATAAACCACCGCCAGCATTAATGGAAACCCGGCAGGATAGGCCGGGGGTGCTATAACAGGAAGCGCTTTATCATATACATAACCGGTTTCCGTTTGCGGTTTCCCTTCTACGATATTCTTTGCCTGTAAAATGTATTGCGCGAAATCATCGCCCCAGTCGTGGCTGCTTTTTACGTTGATGAAAAACAATGGCAGGCATAAAATCGAGCAGAGGATTAAAAAAATATTTCGTTGAAAAAAATTCTTACGCGATTCTTCGTTCATAGGGCTCAATCAAGGACTGCAATTTAATTCTAAAAATCAATTCTGACGATCTTCCAAAATTTTCGGCAGTGGGTCTGTTTGATGGTTTAATGACCTGATTAGGATCGACTCTACCACTAAGACACTAAGATCACTTAGAAACACTCAGGATTATCTTAGTGAACCTTAGTGTTCTTCGTGTCTCGGTGGTTACAATAAATCCAAACTGAACCATTACCAAATTTTCAATGGTGAATCTGTCTTAATAGTAGACTATAAATATCTGCGAAGTAAGAATAGATTCGAATTTACTAATGCGTACTGATTCGTATATTAGTATAAATTCGTAGTTCGTAGACCTGTATTATTCAATTTATTTTACTTTTGTTTCACCTAAAGATGTACTCGTGAAAGAAAACATTCTTGTTATCGGTGCCAACGGACAAATCGGTTCTGAACTTGTCGAAGAACTCCGGAAGATTTATGGAGATCAACATGTAATTGCCACGGACATCAAACCTGCAACTTCTGAATCGCTGCATCACGGACCGTTCGAACAGGTTGATGTGCTTGACTTCCCAAAGGTTCACGAAATTATTACGAAGAACAAAGTGAAGCAAGTGTATTTGCTGGCGGCTTTACTTTCTGCTACAGCAGAACAAAAAATGAAATCCGCGTGGAAACTGAACATGGAAAGTGTACTCGGGTTGCTTGAGATGGCGAAAGAAGAAAAGTTTAAATTATTCTGGCCGAGTTCGATTGCGGTATTCGGTCCCACGACACCGAAAGCAAACACTCCGCAGGTTACAGCAACAGAACCTTCCACCGTGTATGGAATCAGCAAACTTGCCGGCGAGCGTTGGTGCGAATATTATTTTCAAAAGTTCGGTGTTGATGTAAGAAGCATTCGCTACCCGGGCTTGATCGGCTACAAAACCGAACCAGGCGGAGGAACTACCGATTATGCCGTCCATATTTTTCACGAAGCGTTGAAGACAAAACGTTACGAATGTTTTCTTTCTGAAAACACGCGGCTCCCGATGATGTACATGCACGATGCGTTGAAGGCAACCATTCAATTGATGAATGCTGACGCAGACAAAGTAAAAATCCGTTCAAGTTACAATGTAGCAGCCATCAGCTTTACGCCTGCAGAACTTGCTTCGGAAATAAAAAAACACATCCCTGATTTTAAAATTTCATATAAACCGGATGTGCGTCAGCAATACGCTGACAGCTGGCCGCAAAGTATTGACGATGCTCATGCGAGAAAAGACTGGGGCTGGAAACATGAATTTGATTTGGCGAAAATGACAGAAGATATGTTGCATCATATTCAGCAGATGGTCGAACACTAAACACCCGTGCGAAATACAGTTTGAAAATTTTGAATTGAAAAATTCAATCCGGACAAACTGAGTTCAACTGCTCAATCCGGTTATTCTAAGACTATTCTTTTTGTTACTTCCCGATCGTTCAGTTTCGCTCTTAAAAAATAAATGCCTCGCGGCATTTTAGACACATCCAGTTTCATCGGTTCTTTTGAGAGCATTTCCTTTTTCAAAACGACTTCTCCAAGATTATTTACAAGAGAAATATCCGTGCGTTCCGAAAGCTTATTTGCAAAAAGACGAATCTCAAGTTTATCATGGGATGGATTTGGAAAAACCGTGAGCGCAACCGAAGGAGAAGACAAAGATTGAACAGCAACAGGAGCGAGATCAAATCCCATGTTTGGCCATATAGTGCTGGAAGCATCTCCCGTAACTGCGTTTACATCCGGAGACATTATTTTCTTTGTTGGAGTATTGCCAGAGCCGAACGTACCCCAGCCTGCAGTGGATACGGCATCGAATGTAAATTGAATAATGAGCGTTTGTGTGGCATCGTAGGTGAAAGGCACCGTCAGGTTTATGGGAAACCAATTTCCGGATGTTCCTGCCGGGATGGAATAGGATGCTTCACTCAAAACCGGAGTAAGTCCGGTAAAAAATGTATTCGCACCATCAAAAGATGTTGCAGTCGTTTGACCCATTTGAATAGTATAGTTCGTTAAGGTTTGTCCATTGGTTCCATTGTTACCATATATATAATAAAGCGTAACAATACTTCCCGAGGTCGCATTTGTTAAATCAGCCGGAAGAAAAATACACTGGCTCTTGGCACAATAGGAAGGGCGACTGAATAAGAATTCGCTGTTGATTATTCCGACATATTTATAAATCTGTTGTGCACTTAAGAAACCGAAGGATAGAAAGAATACAAAAATAAGAGGTAGTGATTTTTTCATAATGTTGCTGTTTGTAGTTATGCTTTGTAAAAATAAAATATTTTTCGAATGAAATATGTTAATGGATCTCCAATACCCTATTAATGTTGTAAAAAAAACAAAATCTTGCTTTTCGAAGTTTAATGCCACTTAACTTTTTTCCTGTATTTTCGCCTTAATTATGCAATCACAGAATCTTTTTATTACCAATTCTCTTTCTAGACAAAAAGAGAAATTTGAGCCGCTCAATCCTCCGCATGTAGGAATGTATGTGTGCGGACCTACAGTATACGGTTATCCGCATCTTGGTCATGCACGTCCTTACATCACGTTTGATGTAGTGAACCGTTACCTCACACACATCGGTTACAAAGTTCGCTATGTACGAAACATTACCGATGTTGGGCATTTGGAAAACGATGCCGATGAAGGCGAAGATAAAATTGCAAAGAAGGCTCGCCTCGAACAACTTGAGCCGATGGAAATTGTTGAACTGTATACTGAGAGCTTTCATGATGCCATGCGAATGCTCAATAATAAAAATGTCAGCATCGAGCCAAGAGCTTCCGGTCATATTATCGAACAGATCGGCATGATTCAAAAAATCATCGACAACGGTTTTGCCTATGAGTCGAATGGTTCAGTTTATTTTGATGTAATTAACTACAGCAAGAATCACGATTATGGAAAACTAAGCGGACGCGTGATTGAAGAGTTGATTGCAGGAGCAGGAAACGAACGAAGAGAATTGGAAGGACAGGAAGAAAAAAGAAATCCCGCCGACTTCGCACTCTGGAAAAAAGCATCGCCTGAACACATCATGCGCTGGCCCTCCCCATGGAGTGACGGTTTTCCCGGCTGGCACATTGAATGTTCTGCGATGAGCTCAAAATACCTCGGCGAAACATTTGACATTCACGGAGGCGGAATGGACTTGTTGTTTCCTCATCATGAAAGTGAAATCGCACAATCGAAAGGTTCGTGTGGAAAAGCTCCGGTGAAATACTGGATGCATAATAATATGATTACGATCAACGGACAAAAGATGGGAAAGAGTCTTGGCAACTTCATCAACCTTGACCAACTGTTTACCGGTAGCCACAAGTTACTCGAGCAGTCTTATTCACCGATGACAATCCGGTTTTTCATTTTGCAGGCTCATTACAGAAGTACGCTGGATTTCAGCAATGACGGATTGAAAGCTGCTGAGAAGGGTTTATCAAAATTGATGGCTGCAAACGAAACGTTGAAGAAAATAAAGGCCTCCCCAACCCCTCCTAAGGAGGGGCTTAGCAATAGTACATCTGATATTCCGGCATTGAAGCAAGCTTGCTACGATGCGATGAATGATGACTTCAACACAGCGATTACGATTGCAAATTTATTTGAAGCGGTTCGTATCATCAATTCTGTAAATGCGGGAACAGAAACCATTTCAGCAGGAGATCTTGAAATATTGAAAACATTGTTACAAACATTTGCTTTTGAAATTCTCGGATTAAAGGAAGAAACCGTTGCCAATCACGATGACATTGACGGACTGATGCAATTCATTCTTCGTCTTCGTACTGAAGCAAAAGCGAGAAAAGATTTTTCAACATCCGATGAGATACGTGACGAGTTGAATAAACTCGGGTTTGAAATTAAAGACGGGAAAGAGGGAACGGATTGGAGTAAGAGTTGATTTGAAGATGTGCTGATTTGGTAATTTGATGATTCGCAGATGCGAAAATGTGGAGATGTGCAAATGGGATTTCATATTCCACAGATGTCATACTGGAAGTACCTTGTTGATTGAATGTTTGTGTGCCAAATTGAACCTCGATTGTATTTGAATAGTACAGCGTTGCTCTAAATAGATTCCTCCTGAATGACGATTAAACGAATGTACATCGTGATAAAAAAAAAATTTTTCCTCTGCTCACTTGCTCTTTTATTTATCTGCTCTTGCAACGAGGGAAATAAGAGTCAAGAACCAAGAGTCAAGAATCAAGAGATTGCACAAGTTTCTATTCCTCAATTTAACGCTGACTCTGCTTTTGATTTTGTGCAGAAGCAATGTGATTTCGGTCCGCGTGTTCCGAATACAAAATCGCACGATGCATGTGCTGAATATTTAACTAACAAATTAAAATCATACACTCCGAATGTCATCGTACAAAAAGGAACGGTGACAACATTCAACAAAATAAAACTGAACATTCAGAACATCATTGCTTCCTTTAACCCGGAATCAAAAAACAGAATTCTTTTGTTCGCGCATTGGGATACGCGCCCTTGGGCTGACCAGGATACAACAAGAAAAGATGAACCCATTCTTGCTGCCGATGATGCGGGAAGCGGTGTGGCGGTTCTTTTAGAAGTAGCGCGACAGCTTTCGCTCAACAAACAATCGCTCGGTGTTGACATTGCCTTCTTTGATGCGGAAGATTACGGCACACGTGAAAGTGATGGCGAGGATCGCGATTCATATGCGCTGGGAACACAATACTGGGCAAGAAATCCGCACGTTGAAAATTACACAGCAAACTACGGCATCCTCCTCGATATGACGGGAGCAAAGAATGCAACCTTTCTGATGGAAGGAAACTCCATGCATTTCGCTCCGGGAATTGTGAGAAAAATATGGGATGCCGGAAACCGTGCAGGCTTTTCTGATTATTTTATTTACAAAGATGGCGGTTTCATTACAGACGATCATGTGTATGTAAACAAGATCATCAACATTCCATCCATCGACATCATCAACACAACGATGGAAGGACGTTTCAAATCACATTGGCACACACACCGCGATAACATGGACATCATCGACAGGAAGACCTTGAATGCTGTCGGTCAAACACTGCTTGAAATTATTTTTCGTGAGCCGGGAACCTGATTCTCTTTTCTGAAATAATTCCCGAAATCTTACAGTTGTAATATAATAACCTTCTTACAGGATAGGATTTGACACTATCGGTTTTGGCTGACGTATATATCAATCAAATCAACTGCGTAATGAAAACTTATTTTACAAGATTACTGGTGATCGCTATTCTCAGCGTTTGTTTCAGTTCGATTTCCAATGCTCAATATTCAACAGGTATTGGAGGGCACATTGGAAAAGCAGCCCTTGGAGTTGATGTGAAGCATTTCTTCGATGACAGAAAAACAATGGCCTTCGAAATATTTGCCGGCATGACGCAGGAAGCAAACAGCGGATATCTTGGAAAACTATTTTTCATCAAGCAGTCTTCTTATCGCAATTCACGCTTCCAGTTTCCGTTGAAAGTAATGATTGGTGTCGGAGGACATGCAGGATATTTTAAAGATCCGCTCTACACAATAAAAGACGACCAGATTGTTTATTACCCGAACAACACGTTCAGCGCTGGCGTTGACGGAATGCTGGGACTTGAATTCAATTCAAGAAAAATTCCTTTCACCATTGGTGTTGACGCCACTCCGTATTATTCATTTCTGAATCCGGGAACGGGTTGGATTGACTTTGGATTGAATGTGCGTTACATCATTCCGTAACAGATTGCTTTTTCTATAAAAGCAGTTTTGACTCAATTTGAGTTTTCTTAGTAAACTTTGTGTTAACCATTGAGTCCTTTGTGTTTAAATTTTTAACACAGAGAACGCCAAGAAAAAAATCACAAAGAGCACGAAGGAAAAACTGAGTCATCACCCAGAAAGCTGTTTCTTAAAACTCCGCATTCTTCGGAGTTCTCGGAAATGGAATAACGTCACGGATGTTTGTCATTCCTGTAACGAACAACATCAACCTCTCAAAACCCAGCCCGAATCCCGCATGCGGACAGGTTCCGAATTTTCTTGTTTCAAGATACCACCACAAATCCTTTTCAGGGATGTGCATCTCTTTCATCCGCGCAGCGAGTTTTTCATAATTCTCTTCACGCTGTGATCCACCGATAATTTCACCAATCCACGGAAATAAAACATCCATCGCACGAACTGTTTTTCCATCTTCGTTTTGTTTCATGTAAAACGCTTTGATGTCTTTCGGATAGTTGGTGAGAATAACGGGGCCTTTGAAATGCACGACTAAATAATTTTCATGTTCCTTCTGCAAATCTGTTCCCCACTCTACCTTGAATTCAAATTTTGAATTGTTCTGTTTCAGAATTTCAACGGCATCTGTGTAAGTCAATCGCGTAAACGGTTTTTCAACTACAGATTGTAATCGCGCAATCAATTCCTTGTCATACATTTCATTCAGGAATTTCAGATCTTCCGTACAGTGATCCATCGCATATTGAATAAGATATTTCAACATTTCTTCCGCAAGATCCATGTTGTCTTCGATTTCATAAAAAGCCATCTCTGGCTCTATCATCCAGAACTCAGCAAGATGTCGTGGCGTGTTTGAATTCTCCGCGCGGAATGTCGGACCGAATGTGTAGATCAAACCGAGAGCAAGCGCTGCAAGTTCACCTTCCAATTGTCCGCTTACAGTAAGATTCGTTTCCTTCCCGAAAAAATCTTCTTTGTAATTGATTGAACCATCCGGATTCTTCGGAGGCTTTTTTACATCAAGAGTCGTGACATGAAACATTTCTCCTGCTCCTTCCGCATCGCTTCCAGTAATAATTGGTGAGTGCAGATTAAAAAATCCTTTGTCGTTGAAAAATTTATGAATTGCAAAAGCCATGTGATGACGCATGCGCAAAACGGCACCAAACGTATTCGTGCGCGGACGCAAGTGAGCAATCTCACGAAGAAATTCCAGCGTATGTCCTTTCTTCTGCAACGGAAATGTTTCATCAGCAATACCAAGTACTTCGATGCTGGCGGCTTGTATTTCCACTGTTTGTCCTTGTCCCTGCGATTGAACCAGCACTCCTGTGATCTTCACGCATGTTCCTGTGGAGATTTTTTTCATCAACTCCTCGTCAAACTTTGAGAGTTCAGCAACGGCTTGAATCGAATGAATGATACTCCCATCATTCACCGCGATAAAGGCGATTTGCTTGTTCCCGCGCTTGGTCCGAACCCAACCCTGAACCGTGACTTCCCTGTTAAAGTCCTTCGAAGCCAGCAGGTCAACTACTTTTATGTGTTTCATTTTCTTTAGATAGAATATTACTTGGTGCTTTGCGTTCGCAAAAAAACGAATATTGAACGGTATGGCAAAACAATCATTGGTATTTGTCGTGTTTTCCTTGGTGTGAATCGCCTAATCTTTCTATTTTTGTAACATACTATGGAAGTCCAGCCAGGCAGCCTTTTAAGCAAAATCAACATTCCTTCCGATCTGCGCAAGTTAGATGAAAAAGACTTGCAACAGGTGGTCAATGAATTGCGTCAATACATCATCGATATTGTTTCGGTAAACGGCGGTCATTTTGGCGCCTCACTTGGCGTGGTTGAAATGACTGTTGCGCTGCATTATGTATTTAATACTCCCTACGACCAATTAGTTTGGGATGTTGGTCATCAGGCATACGGACATAAAATTCTCACCGGAAGAAGAGACATTTTTCATACAAACAGAATTTACAAAGGCATCAGCGGATTTCCGAAGAGAAGTGAAAGTGAATATGACACGTTTGGTGTCGGACATTCTTCGACTTCCATTTCTGCTGCTCTTGGAATGGCTGTTGCTTCACGGCTGAAAGGTGAAAAAGAAAGACAACACATCGCTGTAATTGGCGATGGTGCCATGACTGCGGGACTTGCATTCGAAGCGTTGAATCATGCAGGAGTAGAAAATTCAAACGTGCTTGTTATTCTCAACGACAACTGCATGAGCATTGATCCGAATGTTGGCGCGCTGAAAGAATATTTAACGGACATCACCACATCGCATGCTTACAACAAAGTGAAAGATGAAATGTGGAAGTTGCTGGGAAAGATTTCAAAATTCGGACCGAATGCGCAGGACATCGCTTCAAAAATTGAAAACGGAATCAAGACTACGTTGCTGAAACAAAGTAATCTTTTTGAGTCGTTGCGTTTCCGGTACTTCGGTCCTGTTGACGGACACGATATTCATCGCCTCACAAAAGTTTTAAATGATCTGAAAGATATTCCCGGACCGAAAATTCTTCATTGCCTTACCGTGAAAGGAAAAGGTTTTGCAAATGCAGAGAAAGATCAAACCAAATGGCATTCACCGGGATTGTTTGATAAGCTGACCGGAGAAATTCACAAGCCAAAAAATTCTGATCCGACTCCTCCGAAATACCAGGACGTGTTTGGAAATTCCATTGTTGAACTTGCAGAAAAAAACCCGAAGATTGTCGGTATCACGCCTGCCATGCCTTCGGGATGTTCCTTGAACATCATGATGAAAGCAATGCCGGAAAGAGCGATTGATGTGGGAATTGCAGAACAACATGCTGTTACTTTTTCAGCAGGACTTGCCACACAAGGCATGATTCCGTTCTGTAACATTTATTCTTCTTTCATGCAGCGCGGATACGACCAGGTGATTCACGATGTAGCGTTACAGAATCTTCATGTGGTATTTTGTTTGGATCGCGGCGGACTGGCAGGAGCTGACGGACCAACCCATCATGGAGCTTTCGATCTTGCTTATCTGCGTTGCATTCCGAATATGATTGTGAGCGCACCGATGAATGAAGAAGAGTTGCGCAATCTCATGTACACTGCTCAGCTTGATGAAATAAAATCTCCGTTCTCCATTCGTTATCCGCGCGGCAACGGTGTGATGATT
>JAYTXY010000156.1:0-3623 GCA_043742705.1 Bacteroidota bacterium | reverse complement strand
AACCACCAATTTCATTCATGGAGTTCCCTGTTATTGCATCAGCATTGGATTGATGAAAGACGATACAATGGTACTTGGCGTTATCTATGAAGTTAATCTTGATGAATGTTTTTCTGCGTTCGAAAATGGCGGAGCCTTTCTGAATGGAAAAAAAATTTCTGTTTCTTCCACAGACAAATTAAAAGACTCGTTGCTTGCAACAGGTTTTCCTTATTCTAACTATAAACGTTTGAAAGAATACATGGAAGTCTTTAACCACCTCATGTATAACACGCACGGATTGCGCAGGCTTGGATCTGCAGCTGCAGATCTTGCTTACGTTGCATGCGGACGCTTTGAAGGTTTTTATGAATACGGATTGAATGCCTGGGATGTGGCTGCAGGAGCCATCATCGTGAAAGAAGCCGGTGGAACAGTTTCGGATTTTTCCGGAGGAAATGATTTTGTTTTTGGAAGAGAGATCATTGCAAGCAATCAAAATGTCTTCGATGAATTCCTGAATGTGGTGAAGGAAAAATTTTCTTCTGATAAATAAAGACATGAAAATCATTATCACTGGCGCAACCGGAATGGTCGGTTCTGAAGTTGTAAGACAAGCCATCCTTGACCCTGAAATTACACAGGCAACCCTTTTGATACGCAAGCCATCAGAAGTTCAAGATCCGAAACTCACAACCGTCCTTCACGAAAACTTTTTGGATTACTCTAATCTTGATGACGTTTTTAAAAGTAATGACGCCTGTATCTGGTGTTTGGGAATTTCTCAATCTCTTGTAACAAAAGAAGAATATCATGTTATCACTTATGATTATGCAGTAGCTGCTGCAACTGCCATGGCGAAAGAAAATCCATCCATGACATTTTTATTTCTCAGCGGAGCCGGAGCAGACCCGAAAGAGAAAAGCCGAACGCTCTTTGCAAGAGTAAAAGGAAAGACGGAAAACGCGTTGAAGAAACTTCCATTTAAAAAATTCTACATCGCTCGTCCCGCAGGAATAAAACCACAAAACCTGAAAGCAAGCGCTCCTTGGTATGAAAAATTCTTTTTCCGCATCTATCCTTTTTTGAAACTGGTAATGCCATCGTACGTGATCACTTCAGAAGAACTGGCAAAGGCGATGTTGTTTGTCGTGAAGAACGGAGCAGAAAAAACGATTATAGAAAGTGGAGAATTGAAGAAACTGAAAGTGAGAAAGTGAGCGGGTGGGAAAGTGGGAAGTACGCTTATAAAAGAAAATGAGTTGCAATTAAAATCAAGAGGCAGCCATTAAAAAATTTCACTTTCACACTTTCTCACCCGCTCACTTTCTCAACTTGCCTTAATTAACGCAAACAACTAATCTAATCAACTAACTACTTCTCAGAGACACCATACGCCAACTCCGCCTGGAAACGTTGATCTCTTACGCCAAGTTTTTCCGCTGAAGCTTTTGAAATTTTGATGATGATGTTCTCATTGTCTCCCGTATCAGGAAGTTTACCCACAACTTTTACAAAAACGGAACGCTTGTTCATTCGGTTCATCACCTTGATGATTGTTCCGGTTGGAGCGCTTCTATGCAAAGCAAAATATTTATTCGGGTTGATATTCTCATCGTCAATCCATGTAGCGACTCCCTGTTCTTCAACGGCCTTTCTGTTTTTCGCAAAAAGCAGTTTCGCGTCAACCTGACCATCAACTGATTTTTTTTCCCTTGCAATAGTGTCTGTTCTCAGGTCAGAGGATTTCACTTCTGACTTTCCCACTTCCTCTTTCTTCTCCGGTTTCTTCTCTTCCACTTTCGCAACATCTGAAACCTGTTTTGCCTTTTTGTACCCAACAATCAGTTGCTGTCCTTTCTTAAGGTCTTTCGTTGTAAGCTGATTCCACGTCTTAATCTCATTCGCACTTACGTGATATTTTTTTGAAATCGCATAAAGAGTCTCCTTCTGCTTCACTGTATAGTAAACTGGTTCACCTTTATCTTTTGCCGCAGCGCTTTTAGGATTTATTATATCAGCAACTTTTTTCTTTGCGTTTGGAATCAAAATAACCTGGCCGATATGAAGTGTATCCGTAAGTTCCTTGTTGGCAATTCTCAAATCACCGTAGCTCACGCCACATTTTCTTGCAATAGCAAACCATCCTTCATGTTCTTCAACCTTGTACTCTGTAAACTTATTTCCATTCACCCACTTCACTCCTGTAGAATCAACAGGAACGCCTGCCAATAAGCCTTCCAGCTCAATGATAAGCAATACGATAAGCCAAGCAATAACCTTTTTTATTTTACTCTTTTCCATTTTGCAAAATTACCTGAACGCATATAAGCGCCTGAGGTTTCAGATGTTAATAACAAACAGGGTTATCAACAGTGTGACGAGGTGACGAGGTGACGAGGTGACGAGGTGACGAGGTGACGAGGTGACGAGGTGACGAGGTGACGAGGTGGTACTTCCTTCAAGGGAAAAAGATTCATTGATTAATCTATACTCTCACTTCGTTACTTAGTTACTTAGTTACTATCTTCCTTTCCGACAAAAGAAACAATCCAAGAAACGTAATCGCCCCATTCAGAATGAGCAATTCAAAACCGAATTTGTAGCCATTGAACCATACGGGAGCATGGTCGTTGATAAACCAGCAAATCATTGGAGAAAGCAGGCAGACAAACGGAACAAATTTATCCTTCACACCAGACTTTGTAAAAAATCCAAACGCATATAATCCAAGCAAAGGACCGTACGTATAGCTCGCAACTTTAAAAAGATTACGCACCACTGCATCGTCATTGATGATTCTAAAAAGTGTAACTGTCAATAAAAGAATTATTGCAAAACTGACATGAACCATGTAACGAATTCGCTTTCTTTTTCCTTCGTCTAATTTTTCATTCTTATGAATGCCTAGAAAATCAAAACAGAAAGCTGTAGTCAAAGCAGTCAGTGCACCGTCAGCACTTGGATAAGCAGCCGAAATCAACCCGATGATGAATAGGATTCCGGGAACTGTTCCAAGGTAATGAAGGGCTACATTGGGAAATAAATCATCCGTATGCTTCGGATCAATGGCAATGTTTTTCTGAGTTGCATAAAAACATAAAACAGCTCCCAGCACAAGGAACAACAGGTTCACAACTACGAGAACTGCTGTAAATGTGAACATATTCTTCTTTGCTTCCCCGATATTTTTACAGCTGAGATTCTTCTGCATCATTTCCTGATCTAATCCAGTCATCGCAATGGCAATGAACATTCCTCCGAGAAAATTTTTCCAGAAGAAATTCGGAGAATGGAAATCGTTTACAAATATTTTTGAATAGTCGCTGTTATTCACCTGCGTGATTAAGTCTCCGAAACTTAATCCCAGTTGTTTCGAAATCATCACCACACTTAAAATCACGGCAAGCAGCATGAATGTAGTTTGCAGCGTGTCTGTCCACACAATCGTCTTCACTCCTCCCTTAAATGTATAAAGAAGAATCAATGCAATAAAAACTCCGACTGTTACTGAAAACGGAATTCCCCACTGATCAAATACAAATGTCTGCAGCACATTCACCACAATAAAAACCCTGAACGATGCTCCAATTACACGAGACAAAATGAAAAAGAAAGAACCTGTTTTATAAGACCAGAAACCA
>JAYTXY010000155.1:0-10266 GCA_043742705.1 Bacteroidota bacterium | reverse complement strand
CCTTGTTTTTTCCTATCGCAACCGTATGCTCAAAGTGCGCAGATGGTTTGTTGTCTGCTGTCCTCACCGTCCATCCGTCACGCTCATGAATCACCGCTCTTCCTCCCATGTTAATCATCGGTTCAATGGCGATAACCAATCCTTCTTTCAGTATCATTCCCGAACCGCGCTTTCCGTAGTTAGGCACTTCCGGTTTCTCATGCAGGCTTCTTCCGATTCCATGTCCGACCAACTCGCGAACCACTGTGTAACCGTTTTTCTCAGCATGAGATTGAACTGCTTCACTCACATCACCGAGACGATTGCCTGACACTGCCTTCTCAATTCCCTTGTCAAGACTTTCTTTCGTGATCTCAAGCAAACGAAGCGTCTCAACATTCACATCACCGATGGCGAACGTGTAAGCTGAATCACCGTAGAAACCATTTTTCAGAACACCGCAATCAACGGAACAAATATCTCCGTCTTTCAGTATGGTTTCATTTGGAATTCCATGTACCACCTGTGAATTCACCGAGATGCATAGCGAGTTTGGAAACCCATTGTAATCCAGGAATGCCGGAACTCCGCCATTCTTTCTGATGAACTCCTCTGCCAGTCTATCCAATTCCAGTGTCGTTATTCCGATCCGGATATGTTTAGCAACTTCGGCTAAGGTTTTTGAAACAAGTAAAGAACTCTCCCTTAATAACTCAATTTCTTCCTGCGTCTTATAATATAGCATTCGTTTTAACTTTAGAGAATGTAATCAGAAGTGATTCCGATCACATTACTCAGAACTATACTGCAGATGCAACCGGTGTACTCCGTCCTTTGATCCGTCCGGATTTCATCAGTCCATCGTAATGGCGCATCAACAAATGACTTTCTATTTGCTGAAGCGTATCTAAAACTACTCCCACTAAGATGAGCAGCGATGTGCCGCCATAGAAGTGAGCGAAGTTGTTATTCACATTGGCTAAGAGCGCGAATGTCGGCATGATGGCTACAGCAGCCAGGAAGAACGATCCCGGAAGAGTAATCCTCGAC
The DNA here is from genome assembly GCA_043742705.1 of Bacteroidota bacterium. Taxonomy (GTDB): domain Bacteria; phylum Bacteroidota; class Bacteroidia; order AKYH767-A; family 2013-40CM-41-45; genus JAPLDA01. The sequence goes on along the minus strand of JAYTXY010000155.1, from coordinate 9,237 downwards.
ATCACATCATCAATAAAATCTGCAGTTTGTCTTCCCGGTTTTACACCCGGAATAAAACCGTTATTTCTCTTCATGTCTTCCGCCATCTGGTTTGGATTCACCGCAATCGCTGTATAGAAGTATGTAAAGAGTATGATTAATGTTGCAAACGTAAAGTTGTACCAGAAAGACGTATAGTTACCAAACGTTGCAAGTATTCCCTGTGATGCGTTTGACTCAGGGAAGAACTGTGCGATGGTAGCAGGGATAAACATGATTGCCTGGGCAAAGATGATCGGCATTACACCGGCAGCATTTACTTTCAGAGGAATGTACTGACGAACTCCACCGTATTGTTTGTTACCTACAATCTTTTTCGCAAAGTTGACGGGAATTCTCCGCGTGCCTTGTACGAGCAGGATGACAAATGCGATGACTGCAGCGAGTGCGACCAATTCAAGTAAGAATACTACCAATCCTCCTCCTTGATTCAAACGTGATAATAATTCGTCACGCAAAGAGATCGGAAGTCTGGCCATGATACCCACCATGATGATTAAAGAAATACCGTTTCCAATTCCTTTGTCTGTGATTCTTTCTCCAAGCCACATCACGAAGATGGTTCCTGCAATAAGAATCATAATAGAAGTAAACCAGAACTGGAATGGAGAAACTACATCAGGGTTTGTAACAGAAATAATTGCACTTGGAACTTGTGATCTTAAGTTTACAATATAACCGGGAGCCTGGAATGCAGTAATAACGACAGTCAGCCAGCGTGTAATCTGGTTGATTCTCTTTCTTCCGCTTTCTCCTTCTTTCTGTAATTTCTGGAAATAAGGAATCGCAATACTCATCAACTGAATCACGATGGATGCAGAAATGTAAGGCATGATTCCCAATGCAAAAATAGATGAATGAGAAAACGCTCCTCCCGAAAACATATCAAGCAGACCCAACACACCGCTAGCCGTCTGGTTCTGAAGACTTGCGAGTTGTTCAGGATCAACACCCGGTATCACGATGTGTGTACCAAGACGATAGATCACGAGAAAGAAGAGCGTATTGAGAATGCGAATTCTCAGGTCTTCGATCTTGAAAATATTCCTTATAGTTTGAATCAGGTTCTTCATTGATACTAATTACGAATTATTACGAATTTACTAATGGCGATTGCTTGTCTGCTGATTTCAATTCTTAATTTTAATTATCAATTTCAAAATTACTTTATGATTTTTTAGCACTGCTTTGGTTTCCTACTAACTCTATTGTTCCACCTTGTGCTTCAATCGCTGCTTTTGCCGATGCTGAAAATGCATGAACCTTCACATCCAGCTTTGTTTTAATTTCTCCTCTTCCAAGAATTTTTACTTTGTCATTCTTTGAAGCGAGACCATTTTTCACCAATATAGCCACATCAATGGAAGAAATCTTTTTATTCTCTGCAAGAGTCTGAAGTGTATCCAGGTTGATTCCGTGGAATTCTTTACGGAAAAGATTTTTGAATCCGAATTTCGGAACACGTCTTTGCAACGCCATCTGTCCTCCTTCAAAACCTCTCTTGCTGCTGTAACCGGAACGTGACTGCGCACCTTTGTGTCCGCGTGTGGATGTACCACCACGACCAGAACCTGTTCCGCGACCTAGTCTTTTGTTGTTTCTTACTGAACCTTCTGCAGGTTTAAGAGTATTTAAGTTCATTTGATTCTGTATCTACACTATTTTTTTATCGCGATTTATATTTCGGTTACTTCAACGAGGTGAAGAACTTTGTGAACCATTCCTTTGATCTGCGGAGTAGCTTCGTGTTCCACGGAGTTATGTAATTTACGTAAACCCAATGCTGACAGTGTTCTTTTCTGACGCTCGGATCTGTCGATTCCGCTTTTTACTAATTTGATTCTAAGCTTTGCCATTTTCTTTAATTTGGTGATTTGGTGATTTGATAATTCATTTTCAAATTATCAAATTGTCACATTATCAAATTGTTTTTATCCGTTGAATACTCTTGCCATTTTAATTCCTCTGTGTTGAGCCACTGTAGCCGGGTCACGCATCTTGGCAAGCGCATCAATGGTTGCTTTCACCACGTTGTGCGGGTTCGAGCTTCCTTTTGATTTTGCCAACACGTCATGCACACCAACACTCTCAAGTACCGCGCGCATCGCACCACCTGCAATTACTCCCGTTCCTGCAGCAGCCGGTTTCAACAGCACATACGCGCCACCGAATTTTCCGTATTGCTCATGAGGAACCGTTCCTTTCATGATAGGAACTTTCACCAGGTTTTTCTTTGCATCATCAATACCTTTCGTAACTGCATCGGTTACTTCCTTTGCTTTACCGAGACCGTATCCAACAACTCCATGCTCATCTCCAACCACGATAATGGCCGAGAACGTAAACGCACGACCTCCTTTGGTTACTTTGGTAACACGTTTCACGGCAACAAGACGATCTTTCAATTCGATCTCGCTCGTCTTAACTCTCCTGATGTTTGCTTCTGACATTTTGCTATTTCGGATTTCGGATTTCAGATTTCGGATTTTGCCCGAAACTTTCTTCCAATTAGTAATTATTTATTTTCAATTAAAAAGTCAACCCTCCCTCACGTGCTCCTTCAGCAAGTGATTTCACACGACCGTGATACAGGTAACCTCCGCGATCAAACAGAACGGTTTTAATTCCCGACTGTGTTGCTTTTTCAGCAATCGCTTTGCCAACGGCTTTTGCGATCTCCACTTTATTTCCTTTCACATCCTCAAAATCTTTTGACGATGACGATGCTGCTGCAAGCGTTACACCTGACAGGTCATCGATCAACTGAGCATAGATCTGCTTGTTGCTTCTGTACACTGATAACCTCGGACGCTCTGCAGTTCCTTTGAGGACTTTGCGGATACGTTCACGAATGCTGTTTCTTCTTAATTGTTTTCTTAACATTTTATTTTTCGATGTGCGTATATGATACGCGATTTTCTAATCTTGATTCTTATGTCTTATATCTTGACTCTTACTTCTTAGCTGCCGACTTACCTGCTTTTCTTCTCAGAGTTTCACCGGTGAACTTGATACCTTTTCCTTTGTAAGGCTCAGGTGTACGCAGTGAACGGATCTTTGCAGAAATTGCTCCCAGTAATTGTTTATCTGCGCTTTCAAGGATGATGGTAGGGTTACTACCTTTTTCAGTCTTCGTGCTTACTTTTACTTCAGCGGGGATTTCGAAAATGAAATGGTGAGAATATCCGAGAACCAAATCAAGCAGTTGTCCCTGGTTCGATGCTTTGTAACCCACACCAACTAACTCCTGTTGTTTCGTGAATCCCTGTGATACACCGATCACCATGTTGTTGATGAGTGCGCGGTACAAACCATGCAATGCACGGTGACGCTTTTGTTCAGTAGCGCGTTCAACGGTAAGTGTTGTTCCGTCAATTTTTACACTGACACCATCTTCCATCTTTTGCATAAGATCGCCTTTCGGTCCTTTTACATGAACCGTGTTGCCATTGACTTTCACTTCAACCTTTGCAGGGATTGTGATTGGTAATTTTCCTATTCGTGACATCTTTTTTCTATTGAATATTTTTGAATGAATATTGAATATTGCTTTTCAATCTTCAACTATTAATAAACGTAGCACAATACTTCGCCACCGATTTTTTGCTCTTTCGCTTCTTTGTTTGTCATCACACCTTTTGATGTTGACAGGATGGCGATACCTAAGCCGTTCAATACACGCGGCATTCTTGCAGTGCCGGCATATTTACGTAATCCCGGTTTGCTGATTCTTGAGATGTTATGAATCGCCGGAGCCTTTGTAACCGGATGATATTTCAATGCAATCTTGATGTTGCCCTGAATTTCGCTGTCTTCGAATTTGTAATCAAGAATGTATCCTTTTTCTTTCAGGATTTTAGTCATTTCTTTTTTCAGGTTCGAAGATGGAATCTCCACGATACGGTGATTTGCTCTTACTGCATTTCTGATTCTTGTAAGGAAATCTGCTATTGGATCGGTCATTTTATTTTGTATTTTTTATTTTAAATTTTTTATTGATCATTTATCAATCAATACTTACCAGCTTGCTTTTGTTACACCCGGAATTTTTCCTTCGAGCGCCATTTTACGGAACATGTTTCTCGATAATCCGAAAACGCGCATGTATCCACGCGGGCGACCTGTGAGTTTGCAACGGTTGTGCTGACGAACAGGAGAAGCATTACGCGGTAATTTATCCAATGCTTCGTAATCACCGGATGCTTTCAAAGCTGCTCTCTTGGCTGCATAACGGGCAACCATTCTCGCACGCTTCACTTCTCTTGCCTTCATTGATTCTTTTGCCATGTTTTAATCTTTAGATTTGAGATTCGGATTTGAGATTTGAGATTTTCTAATATCTCACGTCTAATATCTTATGTCTGTTTTTAATTAGTTGTTGCTGCCTTGAAAGGAAAACCAAACTCCTTCAATAATTCCATTGCTTCTGCGTCAGTTTTTGCTGTCGTCACAAATGTGATGTCCATTCCTGTTACCTTGTTCACTTTGTCGATGTCGATTTCAGGGAAGATGATTTGTTCAGTTACACCGAGAGTATAATTTCCTCTTCCGTCAAAACCTTTCGGGTTGATACCGCGGAAGTCACGGATACGCGGAAGTGCAACTGCGATCAACCTGTCAAGAAACTCGTACATGTTGTTATCACGCAATGTCACGCGCACACCAATCGGAACATTCACCCTCAATTTGAAGTTTGAAATATCCTTTTTAGACTTTGTAGGAACAGGCTTCTGACCGGTAACCATCGTCATTTCAGCGATTGCAGAGTCGATCAATTTCTTGTCGCTTACTGCATCACCAACACCCTGGTTCACACAAATCTTGGTAATACGGGGAACCTGCATCACACTTTTGTAGTTGAACTTTTTCTGAAGCGCCGGAGCAACTTCATCTTTGTATTTTGCTTTTAACCTAGGAACGTATGCCATTATTTAATCTCCTCTCCGGATTTTTTTGAGTAACGAATTATTTTTCCTTCTTCAACTCTTCTTCCCACGCGTGTAGTATTACCTTTGCCATCTACTAACATGAGGTTTGAAACGTGAATGGTTGCTTCTTTCTTCACGATACCACCCTGCGTATTTTTTGCATTGGGTTTCGTGTGCTTGCTTACCAGGTTCACACCTTCCACAAGCGCTCTTCTTTTATCAAGAAGCACTTCGAGAATTCTTCCCTGCTGACCTTTTGAGTCACCGGAGATAACCTTCACGATGTCTCCTTTTCTGAGCTTCAGCTTGGGTTGTTTATTTTTCTTTCTTTCCATTTTATTATTCTGATTTGAGATTTGAGATTTGAGTTTTTATTTCTCTTACATCTCTTATCTAATGTCTTATTTATATTACTTCCGGTGCTAATGATACGATCTTCATGAATTGCTTTTCGCGAAGCTCTCTTGCAACAGGTCCGAAAATACGAGTGCCTCGCAATTCATCCTGTGCAGTAAGTAACACAACAGCGTTATCATCGAAACGGATGTACGAACCATCCTGTCTTTTCACTTCTTTGCGTGTGCGCACCACCACTGCTTTTGTTACGGTTCCCTTCTTGATGTTTCCTGAAGGAAGCGCATGCTTTACAGTCACCACAATTTTATCACCGAGCGATGCATATTTCTTTCTTGTTCCGCCTAACACACGGATGCAAAGAACTTCTTTGGCTCCGCTGTTGTCGGCTACTGTCAGTCTTGATTCTTGCTGTATCATTTTAAATTTCGATTTCGGATTTTTGATTTCGGATTTTAATTCGCAATTAAAAATCCGCAATTCGCAATCAGTTAAATTACTTCGCTTTTTCCAGAATTGTTTTCAATCTCCAGTTTTTGTTTTTGCTGAGAGGACGTGTCTCCGTGATAGTTACCAGGTCACCGATTCCGCACTCGTTTTTTTCATCGTGTGCCATGAACTTGGTCGTCTTCTTGATAAACTTTCCGTAGATCGGATGTTTCACCTTACGTTCCACCGCAACCACGATGCTTTTGCTCATCTTGTTGCTCACCACTGTTCCGGTTCTTTCTTTACGCAAGCCTCTTTTTAATGTCGTCTCTTCCATTGTTATTTTTTTCTAACCTTATTATTGCTTGTTAGTTTCTGTTTCTTTCGCGCGCTTCGTCAGTTCAGTCTGGATCATGGCGATACCTCTGCGTGTAATCCTGATCTTCAACGGATTTTCGATTGGAGAAATCGCATGATTCATTTTCAATTTGCTGTACTGAGTTTTCTCTTCCGACAGGCGCAAGCGAAGCTCATCTGTTGTCAATTCCCTGATATCTTCTTTTTTCATTTTAATCTCTTTTTAATTTTTTCAATCGTCACTCAATTCTTGTTTTATTTATTGAGCTGCGTAATCTCTTCTTACAATAAACTTCGTACTAACCGAAAGTTTCTGAGCAGCCAAACGCAACGCTTCTTTCGCTGTTGTTTCTGAAACACCTTCCGCTTCGAAGATGATCGTTCCGGGTTTCACCACTGCTACCCAATACTCAGGAGCTCCTTTTCCTTTTCCCATACGTACTTCAGCAGGTTTTTTTGTGATCGGCTTGTCAGGGAAAATTCTGCACCAGAGTTGACCTTCACGTTTCATGAAACGGGTTACCGCAACGCGGGCTGCTTCAATCTGCTTACTAGGAATCCATGCAGTCTCCATTGACTTGATGCCAAATGATCCGAAAGAAAGCTCATGACCGCGTGTCGCGTTTCCTTTTGCTTTCATCTTATGCTGTTTCCTGAATTTCGTTTTCTTCGGCTGTAACATCTCTCAGATATTTATTTTAATCGTTCTTATTATTTTTTATTATTCAATTATCTGCCTCTCCCACCGCTGTTGCCGCCTCTGCGATCTCCGCTTCCGCCACCGCCTCGTCTTTCACCACCTCTGCGATCACCGCCTCCGCGTCTTTCGCCACGACCATCTCCGCCTCTGCGATCTTCGCCACCTTGTCCTTTTGGACCACCGGTTACTGCTGCTGTTCCAACATTCGGAGAAAGATCACGCTTACCGTACACTTCACCTTTGCAGATCCAAACCTTCACACCTATTTTTCCATAGGAAGTTTGTGCTTCAGCGATTGCGAAATCAATATCCGCTCTGAACGTATGAAGAGGAATTCTTCCGTCTTTGTATTGCTCTGAACGCGCCATTTCGGCTCCGCCCAAACGACCTGAACACATCACTTTAATTCCTTCAGCTCCCATTCTCATAGTAGAAGCGATTGCCATTTTGGTAGCTCTGCGGAAAGAGATACGTGCTTCCAACTGGCGCGCAACACCATCACCAACTAACTGAGCATCCAATTCAGGACGTTTCACTTCGTAGATGTTGATCTGTACATCTTTCTTCGTGAGTTTTTTTAATTCTTCTTTCAGCTTATCAACTTCCTGACCTCCTTTACCAATCACAATTCCGGGACGCGCAGTGTGAATTGTCACAGTAACCAACTTCAATGTTCTTTCGATCACGATCTTAGATACACCACCTTTGATAAGGCGAGCCATCACATACTTGCGGATCTTATCATCTTCAAGCAGTTTGTCTCCGTAATTTCTTCCGCCATACCAGTTTGAATCCCATCCTTTGATGATTCCTAACCTGTTACCGATCGGGTTGCATTTTTGTCCCATGCTATTTTATTTGATATTGAGTTTTGTTCTAAGTTTTATTCTGAAATTAACTTGCTGATTCTGTCTCTGCAACTTCCGGTGAAGCGTTTTTGTTCGCGAAGCTGTCCAGAATAATCGTTACATGATTTGAACGTTTACGAACTCTGTACGCTCTTCCCTGCGGAGCAGGCTTCAAACGTTTCAACATACGTGCGCTGTCTACATCCACTGACTTTACATACGCTTTGCCTTCATCAATCTTCTCACCTGTTTTTGATTCCCAGTTTGAGATTGCTGATTGAAGCAATGTTTCAAGGCGTGTTGAAGATGCCTTTGCGTTGAACTTTAAAATGTTCATTGCCTGCATCACTTCCTTTCCGCGGATAAGGTCAGCAACTGATCTCATCTTACGTGGAGAAGTCGGCACGTTCACCAACCTTGCGATGGCAGTGCTCTTCAATATTTCTTTGCGATTTTCAGCCGCTTGTCTTTTTCTGATTCCCATGATTAATTTCTGCTAAAGATTATTTTGACGGTTCAGCTTTGTTTCCACTATGTCCTCTAAATGTGCGTGTCGGAGCAAACTCACCAAGTTTATGTCCCACCATGTTTTCCGTTACATACACAGGAATGAATTTATTTCCGTTATGCACAGCAAACGTGTGACCTACAAAGTCAGGGGAAATCATGGAAGCACGCGCCCATGTTTTAATTGCTGTTTTCTTTTTGCTTTCATTCATCTTGACAACTTTTTTGTCGAGGTGATAAGCGATATAAGGACCTTTTTTTAGTGAACGAGCCATTTGTTATTGCGAATTTCGAATTGTTGATTTCGGATTTTAAACTTCAGACTGCAATTCGCAATTCGCAATCCGAAATTGTTTTATTATTTCTTTCTTCTCTCTATGATGTACTGATTCGATGTATTCTTTGGTTTGCGAGTCTTGTAGCCTTTTGCCAGCAAGCCTTTGCGCGAACGAGGATGTCCTCCTGATGCACGACCTTCACCTCCACCCATAGGGTGATCTACCGGGTTCATCGCAACACCTCGTACTCTTGGTCTGCGACCCATCCAGCGTGAACGACCAGCTTTACCTAGACTTTCCTGAATATGATCAGCATTTGAAACGGTTCCGATCGTAGCAAGACAAGTTGTCAAAATCATTCTTGTTTCACCGCTAGGCATTTTGATGACAGCGTATTTTCCGTCACGGGCTGCAAGCTGTGCGAATGAACCTGCACTTCGTGCAATTTCTCCGCCTTGTCCCGGGCGCAATTCAATGTTGTGAACCAAAGTTCCGAGAGGAATATCTTTTAAGAACAATGCATTCCCGATTTCCGGTACAGCTTTTTCTCCTGACATTACTTTCTGTCCAACCTTTAAGCCGTTTGGAGCAACCATGTAGCGCTTCTCACCATCTATGTAGTGAACAAGGGCGATACGAGCTGTACGGTTTGGATCGTATTCAACTGTCTTCACAGTTCCTTCAATGCCCATTTTGTCGCGCTTGAAATCGATCATGCGGTACAATTGCTTGTGTCCGCCACCGATGTAACGCATGGTCATCTTACCGCTGTTGTTACGTCCGCCTGAACGTTTCTT
>JAYTXY010000154.1:0-14649 GCA_043742705.1 Bacteroidota bacterium | reverse complement strand
ACACAGCTAAAAAAGTACTTGTTGTAGACGATGAGCAGGATATAGTAGAAATTCTCTCCTACAACCTTTCTAAACAAAACATGAACGTGATGCGCGCTTACAGCGGTAGGGAATGCATCCAGATTGCAAAACAATTTCATCCTGACCTGATCGTAATGGATATCAGGATGCCGGAAACCAACGGCATTGAAGCCTGCAGAGTTTTAAAACACGACAGCGAATTAAAAGACGTTCCTGTTCTCTTTCTTACTGCGGATACAGATACATTTACAGCAATGAGCGCTATGCGAGCAGGCGGAGATCATTATGTAAACAAACCAATCCGGATTTCAACGCTTACCGATATGATCCTGGATATCATGAATCCGCCGGATGTAAAAAAGCAGGACAGTTACGCATCGTGAACAACGAATAACCTGATTGCCAGGTTCACGTTACTCTTCATTCTTAATATTAACTTAACATGCCATTGATAATCCTGTAACAACTGCAGGATTAATTTGCATCAAAAAATTAACCGACCATGAAACGAATTCTTACCGCAACATTGATGATCGCTTTTACCGCAATCGGATTTAAATCTTTTGCGCAGGAAATTACAGAAGAACCTCTTGACACACTTACACGAAGAGTTGCCACCATTCAGAACGTAGTCGATATAATCAACCGGTTTAAAATAAGCGGCTATATACAGGCTCAGTACCAGGTTGCTGACATGGCCGATTCTCTTGGAATTGTAAATGGAATAACTTCATACGCGGGAGGAAACTTTGGAAAAGGAATGGATAAAAGATTTCTTCTCAGACGTGGGAGAATAAAATTTCAATACGATGCTCCTTTTAATGACTTGGGATTTTCCACATCGCAGTATGTTTTACAATTTGATGTTTCACAATCAGGAATGACGATCAAAGATGCTTATGCAAGATTTACAGATCCATGGACAGGATGGTTTTCAATAACAGCAGGAATGCAAAACCGTCCATTTGGATATGAAATACCTTTATCATCAAGTGTTCGGGAATCTCCGGAGCGTGGACGTATGTCTCAGATTATTTTCCCCAATGAACGCGACCTTGGAGCCATGATAACAATACAAGGCCCTAAGACTTCAACATGGAATTGGCTCTGGCTTTCAGCAGGATTTTTTAACGGTACCGGTGCGCCCGGTGCAGGTGTAAACACAAGTGATTTCGATAAGTTCAAAGATTTCATCGGACATATCGGAGTTACCCGTACAAACAAAACAGAAACAATTAAATGGGGACTTGGAGCTTCGATCTACAATGGTGGATTCAGAACAGATACTGTAAATGTATATGAACCCGGAAAAGATCCTACAGGAACAGAAGGTTTTATTCTTATTTCAAAAAAAGCCGACAATGCGAAAATTACTGATTGGTCTAACAGAAAAGAAATTAAGCGCGAATACATTGGTGTAGACGGACAAGTCAGCATCGATTGGATGGCAGGTATAACCACAATCAGGGCTGAATACATCCAGGGAGAACAGCCGGGAATTTCCAGTTCAACTGCAAGTCCGATCGCTACAGTAGCAACTGATATTTATAAAAGAAAATTTAACGGAGCATATTTATACTTTGTCCAGGGAATTGCAAGCACACCTTTCCAGGCTATTCTAAAATACGACTGGTATGATCCTAATACAGAAGTAGCGGGAAATGATATTGGAAAATCGGTTAGCAATTCTTCAGCAAACACTTTTTCAAAAACAAACGTAACTGACTTAAAATATACTACGCTTGGTTTGGGATTAGCATATCGTTGGGACACAAATGTGAAAATCACTGCCTACTATGATATGGTAAAGAACGAAACAACAAACGCATCAACAAACTCTTCGGGTGTCACAACATTTAATCTTCCGGGATATCAAAAGGATCTGCATGATAATGTATTTACACTTCGTGTCCAGGTAAAATTCTAAGTCATAATTACGAACGATCAACTATATAAAATCTTAACTCAAACAAATAAAATAAAAAAATGAAAAAGACATTCTTAACACTTGCAGCCATCATCGCAACTGGCATTGCAGGATTTGCACAAGGAAAGGTAGTCATCAAAGGAAGCGACACTGTTCTTCCTCTTGCACAAAAAGAAGCTGAGGTTTACATGAAAAAGAGCAGCGGACAAAGCGTCACTGTAATCGGTGGCGGAAGCGGTGTTGGTGTTGCTGCCTTGATTGACGGAACTACTGACATTGCAATGAGTTCACGTTCATTAAAAATGGATGAGCGCCTGAAACTCCAGGACGCAGGGAAAGCTTACAAAGAATATACGATTGCCAAAGACGCACTCTCCGTGATTGTAAATCCGGCAAACAAAGTAACGAAGCTTACCCGCGAACAGATTGAAGGGATTTATACCGGTAAAATTACAAACTGGAAAGATGTTGGCGGTGATGACATGAAAATTGTAGTGTACTCGCGTGAGACAAGTTCAGGTACCTATGAATTTTTCAAAGAGCATGTCATGAATCGAAAAAATTATGCTTCATCTGTTTTAAACATGCCAGCAACAGGAGCCATCATCCAGTCAGTAAGCCAGACAAAGGGAGCCATCGGTTATGTAGGGCTTGCTTATCTTACTAAGGATGTAAAAGATCTTTCTGTGTCTTATGACAAAGGAAAAACATACGTTCCTGCTTCTGTAGCAAATGCAAAAAACAAGACCTATCCGATTGTTCGCCCGTTGTTTTTCTATGTTCCCGCTGCAAAGGAAAAATCAGCAAAACCATTCGTTGATTTTGTACTTTCACCGGAAGGACAAAAAATTGTAGAACAGGTTGGATACATCTCATTGAATTAGTTTAGATTTAGTTTGTATTGTTTTAACAGGGATAAAAATTCTCTGTTAAGCGGTGGCGCAGCGATGGCGCCTTCGCTGTTTCAAAACAAAAAGCATTAACGAATTGTAAATAAATTGTAAGCTGTGCGTAAATCTCTGAAGCGCTTTTTTGAAAAACTCATTGAAGGAGCTTTGATGCTGAGCGGTGCTGTAACAAGTCTTACAGTACTTCTCATTATCGTTTTTCTTTTTGGAGAAGGACTATCACTTTTCAGCACATCACCGGTTGAAAACAATAATGCAATTGCAGTCAACAAAAACAATCCCGTAAATCATCTGAAACCTTCTCAGATCAAAGACATCTTTGACGAGAAAATTACAAACTGGAAAGATGTAGGAGGCAAAGACGACAGCATCATCATTCTTTCTGCCAATACAATTTCTCTTTTAGTATCAGAAGAAGATTTGGGGGCGAACTTTGAAAATCTCCCGAACAAAATCAGCACAATTACAGATAGCTTAACGGGAGCTTTTGTGGTCTTCAACCAGAAGTATTTTCAAAAAGATTTTCCGGGAAACATGGTGAAAGTTGACAAGAACAACTTACCTGATTTTGTATCCGGCAAACAATGGTTCCCGACTGCAGAACCCGTTGTTCAGTTGGGTGTTCTTCCTCTGATTATGGGAACATTTTGGGTGAGCATATTCGCCATTCTCTTTGCGTTGCCTGTTGGACTAGCTACAGCGATTTACATGGCTGAAGTCGCCAATGAAAAAGTGCGCAACATCATCAAGCCTGTCATTGAATTGCTGGCAGGAATTCCTTCTGTCGTTTACGGTTTCTTCGGTCTTATTGTGATCGTTCCGGAAATACAGAAGTTGTTCAATCTTCCTGTAGGCGAAACTGCATTAGCAGGAAGTATTGTACTTGGCATCATGGCACTGCCGACAATCATCACAGTTTCTGAAGATGCAATTCGTAATACTCCAAGAGCGATGAAAGAAGCATCACTGGCATTAGGTGCAAACAGGTGGCAAACCATTCATCGCGTAATACTCCCCTATTCTATGTCAGGAATTTCTGCTGCTGCCATTCTCGGTATTGGAAGAGCCATCGGAGAAACAATGGCTGTACTGATGGTCACAGGAAATGCTGCAGTGATGCCTCATTCATTGTTGCAACCTGTGCGTACAATTCCCGCTACCATTGCTGCTGAATTAGGTGAAGCTCCGCATGGTGGTGTTCATTATAAAGCATTGTTTGCATTGGGCTGTATTCTCTTCGTGATGACGATGCTGATCAACATGTGGGTTGGATATATTTCATCAAAAAGAAAATTTATCAAATAGTCCTCTGAAAAAATGAATAAGCGTATAAAAGAAAAAATTGCTTTCTGGATTTTCCGGCTGCTGAGTTTCGGAGTGATCGCAATTCTTTTCTCCATCCTCGGATTTATTTTTGTTCGCGGAATCCACGTACTCAATTGGGATTTTATTTCGAAGATGCCTGAAGACGGAATGACAAAAGGTGGCATCTATCCTGCTATCATTGGAACGTTATACCTCATTGCAGGAAGCATGCTTTTCGCTTTTCCGATTGGTGTGCTGTCCGGAATTTATATCAATGAATATGCAAAAGACGGTTTTGTAAAACGCTTCATTAAACTGATGACAAACAACCTGGCAGGAATTCCTTCCATCGTTTTCGGATTATTCGGTATGGCGCTTTTTGTAAACAAACTGAAATTCGGTGATTCAATTCTCGCGGGCTCACTTACACTAGGCTTACTTGCATTGCCGGTTGTAATACGAATTACTGAAGAAGCATTAAAAGCTGTCGATGACAACTTCCGTCACGGAAGTCTTGCTTTGGGCGCTACGAAACTGCAAACGATAAGACGAGTGATATTCCCGATCGCATTGCCTAACATTATTACGGGCTTAATTCTTTCTATCGGAAGAGTGGCCGGCGAAACAGCTCCGATTCTTTTTACAGTAGCGGCTTACTTTCTTCCAAAATTACCTTCAAGTATATTCGACCAAGTGATGGCGTTACCTTATCACTTGTACGTAATTTCAACAAGCGGAACTGACATCAAAGCATCCCGAGACATGGCATATGGAACAGCGCTCGTACTTGTTTTAATTGTTCTTATATTAAATCTCCTTGCAAATGCATTGAGAAAATATTTTGGTAACAAGGTAAAAATGAACTGATGATGGAAAAAGCCATTTGTTATACGGCTACTTCACTCACCACCTCCATTTGTGTATTCGTAAATTCGTAATTGATTAGTAATTCGTTACAGGAAATTAAATTATGTATAAAATAGAATCCAAAAACGTCCACCTTCACTATGGTGACTTTCATGCCCTGAAAGGGATCAGCATGACGATAAAGGCTAATACCGTCACTGCATTGATTGGTCCTTCAGGTTGTGGTAAATCAACTTTTCTTCGTTTGTTCAACCGGATGAATGACCTGATTGACAACGTGAAAATTAAGGGCGATGTACTCCTTGACGGAAAAGATATTTACAACACAAAAGATTTCCGTATTGACGAACTGCGAAAAAAAATCGGAATGGTTTTTCAGAAACCGAATCCATTTCCGAAGAGTATTTTTGAAAATGTTGCGTATGGCTTGCGTGTTAACGGAATCAATCACAAAACATTTATTGAAGAACGTGTTGAAACCTCACTGAGACAGGCTGCGTTATGGGAAGAAGTAAAAGATAAAATGAAAAAATCTGCGTTTGAACTTTCAGGAGGACAGCAACAGCGTCTTTGCATTGCACGTGCATTGGCGATTGAACCTTCGGTTATCCTGATGGATGAACCAGCTTCCGCACTTGATCCGATTTCAACAGCGAAAATCGAAGAGCTCATTTATGAGTTGAAGAATAAATACACGATCATGATCGTTACCCACAACATGCAACAAGCCGGGCGTGTGAGCGACAGAACAGCTTTCTTCTATCTTGGCGAGTTGATTGAATATGATGATACCCAGACTATCTTTACCAACCCGAAAGATCCGAAAACACAGAGTTACGTAACGGGTCGATTTGGTTAATTAAGAATCAAGAGTCAAGACACAAAAACCAAGACAAAAACCTTCTTAAATAATTATTACTAATTCATTATTACTTATTCTTAAAAAATGACGCATCTCGACATCGAACTCAAGCAACTCAAAAACGAAAGCATCGAAATGTTTGATCTTGTTGCTTTGCAGCTGAAGAAAGCAAAAAATGCAATGCTTGAGAATGACCAGGAGCTTGCACGCGAAGTTAATTTCAACGAGAGACGTGTAAATGCGCTTGAATTGAAAATCGACAAGGACTGTGAAAATATTTTTGCACTTTTTAATCCACTTGCCGTGGATCTGCGTTTCGTACTCGCTGTTCTTAAAATCAATTCCAACCTCGAACGTATTGGTGACATCGCAGACGGAATTGCGAGGTATGTTGCTGAAACAGCTTCTGATTTTGACAACGAGTTGATTGAAGTGACAGAAATCGCGTCCATGTTTGACATCGCAATCTCCATGCTTGAAGATGTCCGCTCTTCTTTTGAAGTGGAAGACACAAAACTTTCACGCGGTGTGTTTAAGATGGATGATTCCCTCGATCACATCAATGCAAAAGCAAATGGTGTCGTGGAAGAATTTATCAAAGGACATACGGATAAAATCGGTCAATGCCTTCATATCATTTCAACCATCCGGAAACTTGAACGCACCGGTGACCAGGTAAAGAATGTAGCAGAAGAAATTATTTTCTACATCGAAGCAAAAGTGCTGAAACATTTATCAGCCAAAGCAAAGACAGAGTAAGGAAATTATTATTCTTTGGTCTTCTCTCCTATAAAATGGTCCGTAGTGTATTTGAAGAGTACATTGAATGTGGTAAGTGAACCATAACAACGGGTGATGTATTGTTGCATATTTACCTTATCATCTTCAGTAAGTTTGTCATGTGAGCTGATTCGTTGTTCGAGCACACGAAGACGATCACGCAACATTACAATCTTATTAAAGAAAACATCAATCGGAACTTCTTTTGATTTCAGTGACGTATCACCGGGTTTCATGGTAAGGGTTCCTCCCGCCCACTTATGTCCGATCTCCACACGCTCGTGAATGTCTGAGAATTTACGAAGAACACCAATCATGAGTTGTTCAACATCAGCAAGGCTGACAAGATCGTTATCAGGATCAGTCGCGTCAATGGTTTCAAACTTTTCGTAGTGACGTGATATTTCACGCATGCCGTTCTGCATAAATGTAATCAGGTATGTTATCGGTTTAACCTGAACTACTACACCCTCACCAAATTCAGGATGTTTAATCCGCGATCCGATTCCAAATGCTTTCTCTTCCATAAAAATTTCGTTTGGACAAAAGTAATTTTTCTTTTAAATATTGAAAGTAGAAAACAGGATCATGCAGTTGTTTTTTTATTCTATCTCAACATCATTTCATTTTTCATATCTACTTTTTGCCTGTTTTACAAAGTCACATTGAGCGAAGTCGAAATGTTTTTTCGTTGATCGAAAACAGTCTTCGACTCCGCTCAGACTGACTTGAAATTTATTTTTGAGATGGCTTCTAATTCCTCACCGAACATTTTACAGAGAGATGACAAAGCAGTGGAATGGTTAGTACAACTTTACATCTCTAACAAGAGAAGTCATTTGAAGAGTTTAAAAATGTTAATTAGGATAATAAATGTTTTTTCCAACTGTCAGTTTAAAGAGTTAGC
Source organism: Bacteroidota bacterium (assembly GCA_043742705.1). Lineage (GTDB taxonomy): Bacteria > Bacteroidota > Bacteroidia > AKYH767-A > 2013-40CM-41-45 > JAPLDA01. Next base: position 7,072 of record JAYTXY010000154.1, on the reverse strand, counting down.
ATGATAGTTGTTTGATAATAGGGTAGTTTTTGTGTTCATGTTTTCGTGTGTAGAGCCGTCAGTAACGCCCGTTACTGGCGGTTCTCTTTTTCAGACCATTTCATTCTGCTCCCCTCCCATTTTCGAAATCAGGGTTTCATATTGACCATTTGTTTTTATCTTCGCAAACCACTTCATTGAAGTGAATCCTCACCCAGTTTAATTCATCTTTCAACCCTTCATTCCGAGAGGAAAATGGTCAGCGCAGACGAAAAAGAATTGCTTGCCGAGCGGCTTGTCACCGGGAATCTCTACAAACTGAGGCATCTTACAGCGATGCTTCAGCCTGAGGAATTGGCGGAGATGATCAATGATTCGAAGGAAATTGACTTCAAGAAAATTTTCCAGGTCATTGATCCTGAAAAGGCCATCAAGACCTTTGAGAATCTTGATTTTGAAATCCAGGAGGAATTGCTCAGTTCCTTTACTATTGATCAACTTTCTCATACCCTAAACATCCTGTCTCCAGATGACCGGACAGCACTTTTCGAAAAACTTTCTCCGGCAACACTTCAGAAATATCTTTCGCTTCTCAGTGATGAAGAACGAAAGATGGCTCAATCGCTTCTTCAATATCCTGATGACAGTATTGGTCGTTTGATGACGCCCGATTTCGTATCGGTGAAAGAAGACTGGAATGTAAGCCAGGTTTTGGATCATATCCGGAAATACGGAAAGAACAGTGAAACGCTGAGTATGGTCTATGTGACGGATAACAAAGGAAACCTGATTGATGACGTGAAGGTACGCGAATTCTTGCTGGCTCCTCTTGATAATAAAGTAAGTGATTTGATGGATCACCAATTCATTTCTTTAAATGCAAAAGATGACCAGGAAGAAGCTGTACAACTTTTTAAGCAGACGAATCGTGTGGCACTTCCTGTGACTGATTTCAATGGCTTGTTGCTCGGCATCATCACCGTGGATGACGTAATGGATGTAATGGAAGAAGAAGATACGGAAGATATTCAGAAGTTCGGAGGTATTGAAGCTCTGGATGATCCTTACCTGAAAGTTTCTTTTCGTGAAATGATCAGCAAGCGCGCAGGATGGCTCATCGTTTTATTCCTTGGTGAAATGCTGACGGCAAGTGCCATGGGATATTTTAACAATGAATTGAACAAGGCTGTCGTCCTTGCGCTGTTTGTTCCCCTTATTATTTCCAGTGGCGGAAACAGCGGATCACAAGCAGCAACGCTGATCATCCGAGCGATGGCGCTTGGAGAAATCACGCTTGAAAACTGGTGGCGTGTTATGCGCAGAGAATTTTTATCAGGACTTGTTCTCGGAGGAATTCTCGGTGTAATTGGTTTTCTGCGAATTGCTGCGTGGACACTCTTTACTGATATTTATGGTCCACATTGGATGCTTATTGCTATCACAGTCGGCTTTACGTTAGTTGGCGTTGTTTTGTGGGGAACATTGAGCGGTTCCATGCTTCCGCTTTTGCTTAAGAAAGTGGGAGTCGATCCTGCTATATCATCTGCTCCGTTCATTGCAACACTGGTGGATGTAACCGGGTTGATCATTTATTTCAGTGTCGCTTTTATTGTGCTTCGGGGAACACTGCTGTAGTCCGTCAGTCTTTCCGATTTTTTCTTTCACTCCTAGCCTTACTTTATTTATCCTGAAAGAAATGGCAGGAAAAATGCTTGCTGATTTTAGGTTACAGCAATTCTAAAAAAAACGTCTCCTGACTTGTTGAAATCATCAAAACACACAAATACTTTCACATTCTAATTGTGTTATTTTTGCCAGCATTGTTATAGAAACTTTCTTACGTGAGAATTCAGAGAAAAAACTTTTTCATCCTTTTTACCCTGCTTGCTTTCGCTGCATGCAATCCCGCGCGTAAGCTGGGAGAAGGTCAATATCTTCTGAATAAAAATAAAATCTCCATTGATAATTCTTCTGTCAGCAAGGATGACCTGAAAGGAATTATCAAACAAAAACCGAACAGGAAAATTCTGGGACTGTTCCGTTTTCATCTCTGGCTTTATAATTTGGTAGATAAAGAAAAGACAGAAAAGAAGAAAGCAGAGTGGGTTCGAAAGACAGAACTGAAAAATATTATCCAAAAATCTCAGGGGAAAAAAGAGATTGATACTGACAAACTTATTTTTCGTGAAAAGCTACTCAACATCGGAGAAGAACCTTCCATTCTTGATAGTTCACTTACTGAAAGAACCAGGAAACAATTTTCTCTCTATCTTTTTCGGAAAGGCTTTTTTAATGCTTCCGTGAGTGACACAACGGAATACAAAAAAAAGAAAGCCAATGTTTATTATACTATCCACTGCGGAGAACCTTATGTTGTGAGGAACATCAGTTACTTATCAAAAGATCCCGTCCTTAATGTTCTGCTAAGCGATGCGAAATCCAATTCATTGTTGAAAAGCGGCAGCCGGTACGATGAAGATGAAATAGAAAAAGAACGTGAACGAATTTCCAATGAGTTCAGAAACAAAGGATATTATTTTTTCAACAAGAACTACATTACCATTGAAGTTGACAGCTCACTTGGTACGCGTGAAGTGGATTTGTTTATCTACGCAAACAGGATCAATGAAAATGTGGATCAGTCACTAAGTCTTGATCCTGAAAATCATCATCCATATACCTTCAGTAACATTTACATTCAAACGGATTATAACCTGAAAGAACCAACAGCAATTCCAAAGGATACCGTATCCTTCAACGACTATTATTTTCTTTCAAACTCATCCGCTGAACAGTTCCGCAAAGAAGCGATTCTGCGTGCCGTGTTTATTAAAAAGGGAGAACTCTTTGAGCAAAAGGATCTTGACTATACATATTCCCGGTTGCTGGACCTGAGTGTGTTCAAATTCATTAAAATTATTTTTACTGAAGTCCCGCGGAATGATCTTCAAACAAATTACCTTCTGGATGTAAACATTCAGTTAACTCCGATTCCAAAACAGGATTATACCATTGAGACGGAAGCAACGCATGCAGGAGGAAACTTAGGATTGGCCGGAAGTTTTGGCTACAGAAACAAGAACACGTTTAAAGGAGCTGAATTATTTGAGTTCAAGATAAAAGGAGCCGTTGAAGCGTTGCGTAATTTCAACGACAGTGATGCAGTAAAGAAATTATTCTTCTTCAACACATTTGAAGTCGGACCGGAAGCGAATCTAAGCATCAAGAAATTTCTTTTCATTCCGGAATCAATTACAAAAAGAACTTCTCGCTACATTAATCCAAAGACAAACTTATCTCTAAGCTTCAATTACCAGGACCGCCCTGATTATACGCGGAGAATTTTAAATGCATCGTTTGGTTATTCCTGGCAACAATCTGCAACACAATCATGGGCACTATATTTAGCTGACGTGAATTCTGTACAGGTTGAACTTTCACAGGCATTTTCCGATAAACTGTCACAGAGTTTTGATTTAAATCTTCTAAACAGCTATCGAACGCACTTAACACCTGCAGGAAGAATAACCTATGTTTTCACGAATCAGTCCGTGAAACCAAACAGAAGCTTCTGGTATTTCAAAGGAAATTTTGAATCTGCAGGAAACATTATTGCTCCGCTTATCAGTAATGTTACAAATGAAAAGTTGAACAGTGAAGGCAGAAAGACAATTACGCGAATTCCTTTTGCACAATATGTAAAGCCTGATATTGATTTAAGTTTTCATCAACGTTTAAATCAGCATAACACGCTGGTCTATCGTGTTGCGATGGGTTGGGGAATTGAAGGTCCGAATTCCTCCTTCCTTCCTTTTGAAAAAAGTTTCTTTGGTGGTGGAGCGAATAGCATTCGTGCATGGCAGGCGCGGACATTGGGTCCCGGATCTTACAAAAATATTATCAACATTGAACAGGCTGGTGACATGAAATTTGAATCGAACATTGAAGTCCGTTCCGCAATTTTCAGAGTCCTTGAAGGTGCGGCTTTTGTGGACGCAGGAAATATATGGAACTACCATGATGATCCCGCAAGACCCGGCTCCTTGTTCAACCCGAAAAATTTTGCGAATGAACTTGCGATTGGAGCAGGAATCGGTTTACGTTTTAATTTTTCATTCTTTATTCTGCGGCTCGATGGTGCTGTAAAACTGCATGATCCCGCACTGGATCTGGATGATCGCTGGGTGTATTCAAAACAAAAATTTTCGTTGAAAGACATCACACCGAATCTTGCTATCGGATATCCATTCTAAAAAAAATGTCCCGCTTGTTGGCGGGACATTTTTAAAATCAATTCTCAGAATTATTTCGTCTGAGCCGGCTTTACTTCTTTATTTTCTTTGAAGCGTTTGTCAGGAGTTCCGTCTTTTTTTAACGGACCTTTCGTAGCTGCTTTTGCTTTGTAACGTTTGTCAGCAGTTCCGTCTTTTTTCAAGACTACACCATTTGCGTCCGTCTTCTTCTCAGTGGTTGCTTTCGCATCTGATTTAGGAGCATCTGCCTTTTTAGTCTCCGCTTTTTTAGGATAAGCTTTTGACTCAGTTGATTGTTTTTTGTCAGTCGCAGGAGCAGTTGTTCCCTGCGCATTGCTAAATACCGCAAAGCCTAGAAAGGCAATTGCAAGAATCATCTTTTTCATTTTGTCTGGGATTATGGGTTAAATGTTGGGACAAAATTGCAGCGGATGAATGATTGAATGATGAATAAAATAAGATCTCTCTTTGCCTTTCCGGGAAAAACGATGTTTCCAGTTTCCGATTTCTATTTTAGCTTTGCCCTTTCAAAACATAGTAACTCAGAGCAATGTCGAACACAAAAATTACTGAACTGCTGGGAAGTGCTTCCGATTCGTTGCTGAAGCATGAATGCAAGACCATACGGAAAGAGATGCTTCACCAACCCGGAGCAGATTTTATTGATCGTGTTTTCTCTCCGTCAAACCGCAACAATCAGGTACTTGGCAACCTTTACAAACTTTACAATCACGGTCGGCTTTCGGGTACAGGCTATCTCTCAATTCTTCCTGTTGACCAGGGAATTGAACATTCTGCAGGCGCTTCATTCGCTCCGAATCCGATTTATTTTGATCCTGAAAACATTGTCAAACTTGCTGTAGAAGGAGGTTGTAATGCAGTCGCTTCAACATTCGGAGTGCTGGGATCCGTTTCAAGAAAGTACGCACATAAAATTCCATTCATCGTTAAACTCAATCATAATGAGTTCCTCACCTTTCCGAATAAATTTGATCAGATCGCTTTCGGATCAGTGAAGGACGCGTGGAATATGGGAGCAACAGCTGTCGGTGCTACCATTTATTTCGGCTCTGATGAATCTTCCAGACAAATCCAGGAAGTGGCAAAAGCATTTGAGTACGCTCACGAGTTAGGAATGGCAACCATTCTCTGGTGTTATTTGCGTAACAGCGGTTTTAAAAAGGATGGAAAAGATTATCATACCGCTGCTGACTTAACAGGTCAGGCAAATCATCTTGGAGTAACTATCCAGGCTGACATCATCAAACAAAAATTGCCGACTTCCAATGGTGGTTACACAGCGTTGAGTTTTGGGAAAACACATCCGAAAGTTTATTCAGAACTTACAACTGATCATCCGATTGATTTGTGTCGTTACCAGGTCGCTAACTGTTACATGGGACGTGCAGGATTGATTAACTCCGGTGGCGAATCCAAAGGAGCGTCTGATTTGTCTGAAGCGGTTACCACGGCTGTAATCAACAAACGCGCAGGCGGACAAGGATTGATCTCCGGAAGAAAAGCATTTCAAAAACCGATGAAAGATGGAATTGAGTTGTTGAATATGATTCAAGAGGTATACTTGTCAAAAGAAATTACCATTGCTTAAGAAATTGCGGATTGCAGATTTTAAATTGCGAATTGCAATCCGAAATCAACAATTCGAAATCCAAAATTAAAAATGTCCTGGTTCAAACGTATAAAAGGCGGTATCACCACCTCCACGAAAGAAAAGAAAGAGACTCCGGAAGGATTATGGCATAAATGCTCTTCGTGCAAGAACATTGTTCCTTCAAAGGATCATGTTGCGAGCATGTACGTGTGTGAGAAATGTAATTACCACGACCGTATCGGTTCTTCAGAATATTTTGACATTCTTTTTGACAACAATGAATTCCTCGAGCTGAATCCGACACTCACTTCTGATGATCCGCTGCATTTTATCGATACAAAAAAATACACGGATCGCATCGTTGACTCCCAGAAAAAATCAGGACTAAAAGACGCTATCCGCACCGCACATGGAGAAGTCGGTGAACAAGATCTCGTGATTGCCTGCATGGATTTCACTTTTATCGGTGGCTCGATGGGCTCAGTGGTTGGAGAAAAAATATCACGCGCCATTGATTATTGTATTGAAAATAAGTTGCCGTTTATGATCATCTCAAAATCAGGTGGTGCAAGAATGATGGAAGCTGCTTTTTCGCTGATGCAAATGGCAAAGACGTCAGCCAAGCTTACTTTGCTGGCAGATGCAAAACTTCCCTTCATTTCCCTTTTAACAGATCCTACAACAGGAGGAGTCACTGCATCTTATGCTATGTTAGGCGATTTGAACATTGCCGAACCGGGAGCATTGATCGGCTTTGCCGGACCTCGTGTAGTGAAGGAAACCATTGGAAAAGACCTTCCTAAAGGATTCCAGACAGCGGAATTCGTTCTCGAACATGGATTTCTTGACTTTATTGTCGATCGTAGAGAACTCAAGAAAAAACTCTCCGGTTTGCTGTCAATGTTTGGGAATTAATTTCCGATTCGAACTTGTTGGAATGGAATTAATTTTTACCTTTGCCGTCCGTTTTAAACCATCAAATTCATATATAAAATGATTGCCGCAGAAGCCAAAAAATCAATCTTTAAAAAGTACGGAAAATCCGAAAAAAACACCGGATCAGCTGAGTCACAAATCGCTCTTTTTACAGAACGAATTAATTCTATGACACAGCATTTACAAGAATCAAAGAAAGATTTTTCTACGCAACGCTCACTGATTGCTTTGGTTGGTAAAAGAAGAAGTCTTCTCGACTACTTACAGAAGACTGATATCGAACGATACAGAA
>JAYTXY010000153.1:0-13879 GCA_043742705.1 Bacteroidota bacterium | reverse complement strand
GGGGTACGATAGCACCAGTCATGTACAAACCGGCAGAACAACATTGAATTTTTCAGGTGGATTTCCGGCTGTTTCCTGGTCCATGAGGCCAATGAGTTTTTTTATTTCAAACGCTTCAATTTCCAATTCTCAAGGAGAACTTTTGTTTTATACTAATGGGGCCTACATTGCAAATAGAAACAATGATACTATGTTAAATGGTGCCGGCTTAAATCCAAGCACATACACAAGTCAAAATCAAGACGGATTGAACGTAATTCAATCAGACATTATTATTCCCTTTCCAAATGACTCTATGAAATATTATTTATTTCATGTCACTCTTGATTCTGCAACCATTCTTCCTGTCCGCTTATATTACACTATTGTGGATATGACCTTGGATGGAGGTTTGGGAGGTGTGGTATCAAAAAATAATGTTTTATTGCACAGTTCCTTTCATTGGGGGATAACCGCCTGTAAGCATGCTAATGGTCGGGATTGGTGGTTAATAACACATTTAAATACTTCATCGTCTTATGTAAAGTTTCTAATAACGCCTCAAGGTATCTATGGGCCATTTTATCAAAGCATAGGTAAATATGTAGATTTATGGAACGGTGATACAACTGGAATTGGACAGATAGCATTTTCTCCTGACGGTAATTGGTTTGCAAATTATGATGGAATGGGGGGGTTAGATTTACTGCAATTTGATCGCTGTACTGGGGGGCTAAGTAATTGTATTCATATAGCAATAGATGATAGCGCTTTTACAACAGGAACGGCATTCTCTCCGAACTCCAAGGTGCTTTACATTTCTTCGACCAAATACATTTATCAATTTGATTTGACCGCCTCTGACATCCCCTCAACGCAAACAACGGTTGCTGTTTATGATGGTTTCCCCTTTATTTAGATCTACTTTTTTTCTTGCCCAATTAGCACCCGATGGAAAAATCTACATTAATACTGGGAATGGAACGGAGTACCTTCATGTAATTAATTATCCGGATAGTATTGGTTTAGCATGCAATGTTTGCCAGCATTGTTTTCATTTGCCAACATTTAATGCAGAAACTATACCCAATTATCCGAACTATTTTCTCGGAGCGGATACAACAAGCAGTTTGTGTGATTCCTTACGATTAAGTGTTAAACCAGAAGTAGAAAATTTCTATGTGGTAGTAAATATTTTCCCCAATCCTGTTAAGAAAATTTTGTATGTTTCATTTGATAGAGACACAAAATGGAAAAACGTAAAAGTGTTGAATACTTTGGGACAAGAAATGCAAATGAATTATTCTTACATCAAGAATGGTGAATATCTCGAAGTAAATACATCTTCTCTTTCACAAGGTGTTTATTTTTTAGAACTTTATTCAGAGAGAGAAAAAGTTGTGAAGCGATTTGTGAAGGAATAATTTTTTTTCAAAAGTCAATTAACCTGACAGGTGCTTCGCGACCTGTCAGGTTGTGAAGTAAACTTTGAACTTTAAACTTTAAACTTTAAACTACTCAGTACACCTCAATCTCAAACGGCAGCCTCGCCTGGATACCTTTAGTCCTCAACAGCGACTGAAGCTGGTTGTAATATTTATACGATTCGCCCAGTTGTCTTTTAGAAATCGCAACGCTTGCATCTTCAGAAAAATCTTCCATCAACTTCTGAAGAAACTCTTTTTGTTCAGGCAGAGCAATAGTTCTGTAAGTTTCAAGTTTCGCCAGGCGAGCTGCAATTTCAACGGCTTTATCTAATCCACCTAACACGTCCACCAATCCTAAACGTTTCGCATCCGTTCCACTCCACACTCGTCCTTGTCCGATGCTGTCAACGTTTGCTTTATCCATTTTTCTTCCATCAGCAACGTGTGTGATGAAGGTTTCATAAATCCGTTCAACCTGTTGCTGGATAATTTCTTTTTCGGATGCACTCAACGGTCTTGTCAAACTTCCGAGTTCAGCAAACTTTCCCGTCTTTACCGTATCGAATGTAATTCCTAATTTATTGTTGAACATTTTTTGCGCATTGAACATCAAACCGAATACACCAATTGATCCGGTAATCGTGTTTGGTTGCGCAACAATGGTATCAGCCGCACAAGAAATATAATAACCACCTGAAGCAGCTACATCACCCATGGAGACCACAACCGGTTTTACTTTTTGCGCTAATGTCATTTCTCTCCAGATGATGTCGGAAGCCAATGCACTTCCGCCCGGAGAATTCACACGCAACACAATTGCCTTGATGGAAGAATCTGTTCTTGCTTTACGGATTGCTTCTGAGATACGGTCGGAACCAATTCGTTCATCGTCTCCGTCACCGCCACCAATTTCACCAACAGCATAAATGATTGCAATCTTTTTTGCTGAGAATGGTTTGGAAGAAGAGGATGCTTTATCGTATTTTTTTAATGTGACCAATGAAAGTTTAGTGCTTTCTCCAATTCCTGTTATTTTTTTCAGATCACTTTGCACTTCATCAAAATAGGCAAGCTTGTCAATCATCTTCAGGCTCAATGCTTCTTCAGGAGTTCTGGCAAGAAGGTCATTGGCAATTTTATGTAATTCTTCGCTGCTTATTTTTCTGCTCTCAGCAACATCATCTACATATTGATCCCAGACCGAATGCAACAGTGTTGCAATCTGTATGCGGTTTTCAGGACTCATCTTATCATTGATGAACGGTTCCACAGCACTCTTGAATTTTCCATGACGAATAATTTCCGGTTCCACTTCGAGTTTTTCCAAAGCGCCTTTGAAAAAAGTCAACTCACTTCGCAGTCCGTGAAAGTCAAGATAACCCTGCGGATTCATGTAAATCTTATCAGCTACTGAAGCGAGGTAATAGGTTCCCTGGGTATAATCTTCACTGTAAGCAAAAATAAATTTGTGTGAGCTTTTGAAATCGATGAGTTGATTCCGTATTTCTTCGATGGTGGAAATTCCTGCCTGCAACGTTGAAAGGTTCAGAAAAATTCCTTTGATGTGATTGTCGTTTTTTGCTTTTTCAATATTTTTCAGAATGTCGTTCAATCCTAAATCCTGGTCCGACTTCAGCGAAGCGAAATCAAATCCATCAAACGGATTCTTTGACGTTCTTTCTTTGATGGGATGATCGAAGTTAAGTTCAAGCACTGAGTTACTACTCACCATGGTAACTCCGTCTTTACTCATTGAAACAATTCCTGAGACGATGAAAAGAAAAATGAAAAACAAAATGACGAATGAAAGAAAAAAGCCCAGCATGGAGGCAAACATGAATTTAAAGAATTGTTTCATAACGAGATGAATTGTTTGATTAAGTATGCAATATTAATCAATGAAAATGAGATGAGATCAATTGCTTCGTTTTTGGTAATGGTTCAGTTTGGATTTATTGTAACCACCGAGACACTAAGAGCACTAAGGTTCACTAAGATAATTCTGAGTGAACCTTAGTGCTCTTAGTGTCTTAGTGGTAGAATCATACCCAATCAGGTCATTGAAACCATCAAACTGACCCACTACATCTTTTTTGTTTGTGTATCAGTTTGAATCATCTCTTAATTTCTTGGGAAATAACCTGGCGCCTTTGCGTCTTAGCGGTAAAAAATAACCGCCAAGGCGCGAAGACGCTAAGAAAAATGTGGTCAATCTAAAAGCCAGGTTCACTACTATTACTCCTTTTTCAACCCGGGACACTACCAACTTTTGTCAATGATTCTCAGGAAATCAAGATGAATACTTTCTTTTTCGTTGCCTTGTTTAAGAAGCATCAACCTGTATATTTGAAGAAATTTTATTCATGAATAAGGTTGTTCTTTTGATTGGTTCTAACATCGGTGATCGGCTCAGCTATCTTGAAAAAGCTGAGACGGAAATCACAGTTGAATTAGGGCGTATCGTTCGGCAATCTTCCATTTATGAAACGGCTTCATGGGGAAACACCAGCCAGGAAAATTTTTTGAATCGTGTTCTCATCATTGAATCAACTTTGGCTGCGAATGAAATGATGAAGAAGATTATTTCCATTGAAGAGAAAATGGGGCGCAGACGAACAGCAAAATGGGAGCCGCGAATCATCGACATCGACATTTTATTCTTCAACAATGAAATCATTTCGAAAGAGGATTTAATCATTCCTCATCCTCATCTTCATGAAAGAAAATTTACACTCATTCCGCTCACGGAACTGATACCGGATTATCTTCACCCTGTTTTAAAAAAATCCGTGGCTGAATTACTATCCGGATTAAATGATCCTTTGGAAGTGAAAAAAATTTCAACGAACCTTGCCTGATGCCAGCGCTTCGATATAATTACATCGTCATTGAAGGTAACATTGGTACCGGGAAAACATCGTTGGCTGCGAAGATTTCAAGCGACTACAATACACGTTTGATCCTCGAGCGATTTGCCGATAATCCGTTTCTTCCAAAATTTTATGAAAGCAGGCAGCGTTATGCTTTTCCATTGGAGCTTTCATTTCTTGCTGACCGTTACCAGCAGTTGAAGGATGAACTGTCAAACCAGGAGTTGTTTCAGCAGCAAACAGTTTCGGATTATATTTTGAGCAAGTCACTCATCTTTGCTTCCATTACGTTAAAGGATGACGAGTTTAATTTGTATCAACGGTTGTTCCAGATCATCAATCCGCATTTACCGAAACCTGATTTGCTCGTTTATCTCCATAAGGATGTGTCGAAGTTGAAGGCGAACATTAAAAAGCGCGGGCGAGACTATGAGCAAAATATTGAAGACGATTACCTGAAACAACTTGAACTTGGTTACTGGGAATTTTTCAAACAGCAGAATAACCTTAGGATCCTTGTAATTGATACAAATTCAGTCGATTTTGTAAATAGTAAAGAAGAATACCAGGCTATCCTTGACTTGATAAACACAGAATACCAACCAGGTATTCACCGCGTTATTCTTGATGCTCGAAGAGAAATAGCACGGAATAGCCCTTAATTCCTTGCTTCGTACCAAAAGATTATTATTTTTGTAGAAAATTAAGTTGGAAAGATCCAACAAAGAGTTAAAATCAGCATTCATGAGGATTTCTACATTTCTCCTGTCGGGTTTATTTTGTTTGTTAACACCAGCTGCTTCGTTCGCGCAAAGAGATTCTACTCATGTGGTGATCAGGCATGATGATATGCCGAGAGCAAAAACTTTTCGGACATGGGACATCGGAGCGCATATTGGAGTCACTTATCCTAACACAGATATTGCAGCGAGTGATTTATTTGGAAGCAATGTGGAACGACAACTTGCTTACGGACTTTCTCTCACCAAATTCTTCACGCATAATTTTGCATTGCAAGGTCAGTTTATCACCGGAAAGATGAGCGGACGGGATAAAGAAAAACCGGATCAGTTTTTTTATACCACGAAAGTAAAATACGATGTTTCACTGAATGCATATTTCCAGATCGGGAACATTGCTTTTCTTAAACGTACTCCCAATCTTGCTATTTACGGATACCTTGGTGTAGGACAGATTTATTTTGATCCAAGCACTTCCTATTATGTACAGGATGGTTTGCTTTTAAGAGAACCTGAAGTGAGTTATCACAATACAAAAGAAATTATTTTCCCTTTCGGATTGGGTGTTAAATACCGTATCACGAAAGATTTTTCACTGAATGCAGAATATAATTTACGCAAGCTGAACTCTGATAAACTGGACGGATATTTTCGATTGTTGTCTGAGTACGACAATTATTCTTACATCAACATCGGTTTGACTTATCACATCGGCAAAAAAGAAAAAGTACTTGAGTGGCACAATCCTATCCATGACATGTATGTTGAAATTAATGATGTGAAGGACAAGGTTGATTTGGTCACTAGAGATACCGACAAAGATGGTGTCGCTGATATTTTTGACCGTGAACCGGATACTCCGGAAGGCGTGAAAGTATATGGTGATGGTACGTCTGTAGACAGCGATGGTGATGGTGTTCCTGATTTCAAAGATGCTGAACCGTATTCTCCGAAGGGTGTCAAAGTGGATGCCGGCGGAAAAGCAATTGACATGGATGGTGATGGAATTCCTGATGTTACAGACATGGAGCCGAATACTCCGAAAGGATCGTTGGTTAACAAGCAAGGTATTACCATTCCTACCAACAAAGCATTGAATGAAGAAGGCGGAAACTCTGCGCTGAATGTAGGATCAGGATGGTTGCCTTCCATCTTCTTTGAGCTTGACAAATCAATCATTCAGAAAAAATACGATGAAACATTGGCGACTATTGGTTTGATCATGAAGAGCAATCCAAGTCTCAAGTTTGAAGTAATCGGTAATTGCGATACGCGCGCGAATGTGGAGTACAATACGAAACTAGGAATGAGAAGAGCGGAATCAGTAAAGAAACATCTGGTGAAACGATATGGCATTGATCCTTCACGTATGACAACCAGAACTCAAGGTAAGGATGATCCTATTACTGATATGGATCATGCAATGAACCGCAGAGTTGACTTCAAAGTGAGTCAGTAATTATTTAAAGAAAATAGGACAAAGAAAAACCTCTGAGTAATCAGAGGTTTTTTGTTTTCAGGAATTATTCTTTTTCCAGTTCTTATATGTTTCCTGTTGCTTCGGTCTGTTTTCAGGAATCTCACGAAGAGGTTCGCATTCTTTCAGTGATGCGTAAAGTTCCGATGGAAGCTGCTGGTATAATTTTGTTCCCTTTGTTTTCCATTCAATCATTTCGTCTGAAACATCTTTTACAATTTTTGCAGGATTGCCGACAACGATTTTTCTTTCAGGGATAATCATTCCTTCCGGAACAAATGTCAACGCACCGATGATGCAATTATCACCGATCACTACATGATCCATAATCACTGCATTCATTCCCACCAAAACATTTTTTCCGATTGTTCCTCCGTGAATAATTGCACCGTGTCCGATGTGCGCTGATTCTTTCAACAAAACAGTAACGCCAGGAAACATGTGAATCACACAGTTTTCCTGCACGTTGCATCCGTCTTCAATAATTATTTCGCCCCAATCACCTCGCAGTGCAGCACCCGGACCGATGTAAACATCCTTTCCGATAATTACATTTCCTGTAACTGCAGCAAGAGGATGCACGTAGCTGCTTTTGTGAATGACGGGTTTGTAGTTATTGAATTCGTAGATCATTTTTTTATTTGGGGAAAGTGAGAAAGTGAGAGAACGAGAAAGTGAGTAGGTGGGAGAGTGAGTGAGTGAGTGAGTGAGTGAGAAGGTGAGTGCAGTTATTTTTTATGGTTGAGAATCCATGCGGAAGGGCTGTTTCCAATGACTACAAGTTTTCCGATAATAAAATCATATTTCTTATGCAAAGCTTCAGCTCTCTTTCTCGCAATGTATTTACATTTTACTGAATACTCAATCCATACTTGCGTTTCAGCTGCTTCGCTTTCTGCTTCATTTAATTTGTTTATGAATGCTCCTTCATACTTTCTTCTTCTCCATCCTTCACCGATCTGACTTGATACTGATCTCGAAGATCGCCTGATTTGATCAGTTAAACTATAAGTCTCTTCTTTTGGAAATGATTTTGAGAGTTCAAATATTTCCATTGATGCTTCAACAGATAGTTTATAGACATCGAGTTGCCAATGATTTTGAATTTTCATAAAATAAAAAGGTTAACAATAAAAAGAAAAAATTTAAAACAAATCAAACACACTTTCCCACTTTCTCGCTTTCCCACCTTCTCACTTTCACACCTTCTCACTTTCACACCTTCTCAATCACAACCGCATATCCCTGCCCAACACCGATACACATCGTAACGAGCGCATACCTTTTATTCTGTTCATGCAATTCAATGGCAGCGCTGAGTAAGATTCTTGCTCCCGTCATGCCAAGAGGATGACCGAGTGCAATGGCGCCACCGTTTGGATTTATCCGGGGATCATTGTCTGCCAATCCCCACGAACGCGTACATGCAAGCGACTGCGCGGCAAATGCTTCGTTAAGTTCGATGATGTCAATGTCTTTCCATGTCAATCCGGCTTTTTTCAATGCACGATTGCTGGCTTCCACAGGACCGATTCCCATGATGCGAGGTTCGACTCCGACAACACCGTTTGAAACAATTCTCGCCAATGGTTTTAAATTATTTCTTTTAATTGCATCTTCTGAAGCGAGAAGAAGTGCGGCAGCACCGTCATTCAAACCGGAAGCATTTCCTGCCGTTACAGAACCATCTTTACGAAAAGCTGGTTTTAATTTAGAAAGAACTTCCAGTGTTGTATCAGGTCGCGCGAATTCATCGGTGTCAAAAATTTTCGGATCACCTTTTTTTTGTGGAATATCAACGGGAATAATTTCTTTTTTGAATCGCCCTTTCTCGATCGCTGCTTTCGCTTTCATCTGGCTCCAGTATGAAAATTTATCCTGGTCTTCTCGTGAAATTTTATCCCGCTCCCGGAGATTCTCTGCCGTTTCTCCCATAGCATCGACTCCAAACTTTTCTTTCATCTTAGGATTAATGAATCGCCACCCGAAACTTGAATCAAACATCTGTGCATCACGTCCGAATGGAGTGGAGGTTTTTGAAATGACCCAAGGTCCTCGTGTCATGCTTTCCACGCCACCGGCAATCATCAACTCCGCATCACCGACCATAATTGTTCGGGCAGCCGCAATACTCGCTGACAAACCGGAAGCGCATAAGCGATTCACTGTTTCTCCAGGAACAGAGTAGGGAAGATCAGCAAGCAAAAGCGCCATGCGTGCAACGTTGCGGTTGTCTTCTCCCGATTGGTTTGCACATCCTAAAATGACATCACCGATTTCAGCAGGATTAACAGAAGGATTCTTCTTCATTAATTCTTTCAGAACAATCGCGGCTAAATCATCTGTTCTTATATTGGAAAGAGCTCCTCCTAAATTTCCGATTGGTGTTCTTACTCCGTTTATTATGTATGCAGTTTTCATTTTTGTTAAGTTAATTTGATCCAGTGGGAATTAGAAAGTGGGAAAGTGTGAAAGCGAGAAAGTGAAAGGGTCGAATTTTTATTTTCTGATTTTTTGAATCAACATTAGAATTACCTTCGATCACACTTTCGCGCTTTCACACTTTCACTTTTTCGATCACACTTCCCAATTTTTACTAGTCCGATAAACCGTTCCTTTAAAAAAAGCAACTTTCTCATTCTTCTGATTTGAAATTTCAATTAGATATGTAGCTGTTCTGTGAGTAATGCTTAATTCTTTCGCTTCGCAGGTGAGAACATCATCTACTTTTACAGCAACAGGAAATGAGATGGAACATTCCAGTGCCACACTCAATCTGCCATATGCATTCGAAGCAAAAGCAAGTGCACTGTCGGCAAATGAAAAGGCAACACCTCCGTGAGCAATTCCAAAACCGTTTACCATCTCTTCCCTCACACGCATTTTCAAAATACAATGTCCTTCTTCAATCAGGATTCTTTCAATTCCCAACCACTGACTGAACTTGTCATCGTTAAACATTTTATCAACGATAAGACTTGCGGAATTCTTTTTTGATTCGGTCATGAATATATTTTATTTCGATGAATTACCTTCTTCTGCTTCTCGTTCCTCCTCCGAATAAAGAGCCGAGCAAACCACGCACGACTGTATTCGCGACAGATTTTACCAGGGGATTTTTTGAAACATTTACAAGTGTATCAAGCAATCCGGAATTTTCTTCTTCACCGGCATTCGATTTGTAGAGTCCCTTCGGGCGACTTTGACTGTTCTCATTGGTGTCAGCAGGATCAGCCAATTTTTTATTCAATATTTCATATGCACTTTCTCTGTCAATGACTTTGTTGTATTCAGGAGCGATTTGTGATTTGTTTACCTGCTCATCCTGTTCCTGCGGAGTCAATACATCCATGCGTGATTTCGGAGCGCACATCATGCAATGAGCAAGCAGTGTTGGGTTTCCTTTTTCTCCCAACACAGTCACCAACGCCTCGCCAATACCAAGTTCTGTCAGTAATTCATCGGTCTTATAAAATTCTGTTGAAGGATAATTTTCTGAAACGAGCTTGATGTCTTTCCTGTCTTTCGCAGTGAAAGCACGTAATGCATGCTGAAACTTTGCTCCAAGCTGACTGAGAATTACATCCGGAACATCTGTTGGGATTTGTGTACAGAAATAAATCCCGACACCTTTCGAGCGGATTAATTTGATCACCGTTTCCAGCTGATCCATCAACGCTTTTGTTGCTTCACGGAAAATCAAATGTGCTTCATCAATAAAGATGACAAGTTTTGGTTCTGCTTTGTCGCCAAGCTCCGGAAATTTTGCATACACTTCTGCAAGCAAACACAACATGAACGATGAAAATAATTTTGGTTTGTCCTGTACATCACACAAACGCAAGATGTTGATGTATCCCTTTCCATTCGAATCTTTTCGAAGCAGATCTTCTACTTCAAAAGACTTTTCTCCGAAAAATTGTCCGGCTCCCTGTTGTTCAAGCTCGAGCAATTTCCGCATAATTACTCCAACGGTTGCAGTGCTGATGGCACCGTATGCTTCAATCTCTTTCTTTCCTTCGCCTGTAACATACATCAACGCTGCTCGAAAATCTTTGATGTCAAGCAACGGCATTTTTTTATCATCGCAGTATTTAAAAACTACGGTGACAGCTCCTTGTTGATTGTCATTCAACTCAAGAATTTTCGAAAATAAAATCGGACCGAATTCTGAAACCGTTGCACGTAATCGTAAACCCTTTTCATTGCTGATAGACATTAACTCTACAGGATATCCGGCGGCAGTCCATGGAGTGCCAATCAATTTATGTCGATCTGTGATCTTCGGATTTTCAGTTCCCGGTTTTGCCATTCCGCTGATGTCACCTTTGATGTCCATCAAAAGACAACTCACGCCATTATCTGAAAGTGATTCAGCAAACTGTTGAATGGTTTTTGTTTTTCCTGTTCCTGTTGCTCCGGCAATTAAACCGTGACGGTTAACGGTAGACAGTGGAATTTTAATGTGAGTCTGCGGAACGGCTTGTTTGTCGAGCACGGCTGTTCCCAGCACAATACTCTTTCCTGAAAATGCATAACCTTCATCAATTGCTTTTTTGAAACCGGCTGTATCCATTTTTCTATTCGTTAAGTTTATTTTTTGATCAGAAGAAATTATTCATAAAACTTCTTCTTCTCCTTTACCATCCGTTTCAGTAAAACACTCGGACGATATCGGTCTTCCTGATATTCTTCACGAAGCATTTCGAGTTGAGCCAGAATTTTTTCTGCTCCTATTTCATCACACCATTTTAATAACCCTTTCGGATAATTTACTCCTTTTGTCATGGCCAGATCCAAATCTTCTTTTGTTCCGACATTCATGTAAAGAGCATCTGCAGCTTCATTGATCAGCATTGACAATACGCGCATGAAATTTTTTTCTCCTGATGTTTTATCGCGATTTGGTTCGGGCACCGAAACGTTTTCACCATATTGGTAATAACCAATACCAGATTTTCTGCCAAATCGTTTTGCTTCGAACAAGCGTTTTTGTGTGAGTGACGGTTTGTAGCGAGGATCAAAGAAAAATTGTTGCCATACCGTTTCAGTCACGGTGTAATTGATATCATTGCCAATTAAATCCATCAGCTCAAATGGTCCCATTTTAAAACCACCTATTTCTCTCATAGCCCAATCGATGGTTGCAAAGTCAGCGATTCCTTCCTCGTAAACTCTGATCGACTCTCCATAAAACGGACGAGCAATTCTGTTCACAATAAATCCCGGAGTGTCTTTTGCAAGCACAGTTGTTTTCCCCCAGCTGTCAATTATTTTTTTTGTTTCAGCTTCAACTTGCGAAGTTGTTGCAATTCCTTTTATGATTTCTACAAGCGGCATCAAAGGAGCAGGATTAAAAAAATGAATACCGATAACACGTCCAGGTTTACTGCAAGAAGCAGCAATGGAAGTAATCGAAAGCGAAGATGTATTGCTGGCTAGAATACAGTTGCCTGAAACTATTTTTTCAAGCTCAGTAAAAAGCTTTTGCTTGACTTCAGGATTCTCAATCACTGCTTCGATGACAAGATTACAATCGGAGAATTTTTTCAAATCATCCAGCCAACTGATATTTCCTAAAATCAAATCACCTTTTTCTTTTGTGATTTTGTCCTTCTCAACCAGTTTGCTGATGGTCAACTTCAGAACGTCTGTTGCTTTCTGACTGACAGCTTTATTACTGTCAAACACTAGGACTTTATGCCCGGCAGTAGCCGCAACCTGGGCAATGCCAACACCCATGGTACCGGCACCAATAACGCCAACAATCTCTTTGTTTTTATCGCTCATAAATTCGAATCCGAGCAAAAGTAACAATATTTCAACGTGCGTTTTCCCCGAAAATGATACATTTTATCATCAGTAAGGATAGCCTGATGACCTTGGTAAAGAGACAGTTATTCTTCCTGAGGCTCAAATAATAATTCCCATTTGATTTGGATTTTATACTGATAGTTGTATATTTGCGCTCCGAAAATTGAAAATCTGAAAAATGGCAAATCATAAATCATCCATCAAGAGAAACAGGTCGAACAAGGCGAAAGAACTGCGTAACAAATACCAGGGTAAAACTACCCGTAATGCTATCAAGGCGTTTCGCGATTTGAAAACCAAAAAAGAAGCAACAGCTGCTTTCCCTAAACTGGCTTCTATGCTTGACAAACTTGCAAAGAAAAATGTCATTCATAAGAACAAGGCATCCAACCTGAAATCAGAATTACAGGTTCATATGAATCATATTAAATAACATCATCACGATTTTTTTTTGAAAGGTCTTTTCAGCAATGGAAAGACCTTTTTTTATAGCTTTGATTTTTCTTTTTTAATCTTTTTAACTAACTAAACTTTTTAATCATGGAACGTCTTACTATTAAATCGTGGGCGGAAGAAGATCGTCCGCGTGAAAAATTGTTGCTGAAAGGAAAGCATGTCCTTTCTGATGCGGAATTAATTGCCATCCTGATCGGATCAGGAAATGCTGAACAAACAGCAGTGGAATTGTCGAAAGACATTCTTCACAAAGTGGAATATAACTTGAATGAACTTAGCAGGATGAATGTAAGTGACTTGGTTGCGTTTAAAGGAATCGGTGAAGCAAAGGCCGTCAGCATTGTTGCTGCAATGGAACTTGGTCGAAGAAGAAAAGATAACGCAGAAACGAAACGTGATAAGATTTCAACCAGCCGTGAAGCAGTTGAAATATTTCAACCGCTGTTGGGGGATCATCTTCATGAAGAGTTCTGGGTGTTGTTTTTGAATCGAGCCAACATGATTCTCGGAAAGAAACCTGTGAGTACAGGAGGGATGTCAGGTACTGTTGTTGATCCCAAAATTATTTTTAAAGCAGCGCTTGATAACAAAGCATCGTCTATTATTCTCTGCCACAATCATCCGAGCGGAAATACAAGACCCAGTGAAGCAGACATACGTTTGACAAAAAATCTGGCTGAAGCGGGAAAAGTGCTGGAAATTTCCGTACTTGATCATATCATCGTAACTCAAAGCGGATTTTATAGTTTTGCTGACGAAGGGATGATGTGAGGTCCGCTGGTTGACGTAATTACTCATCATATAAGAAAGTGAAGCCAAGTGAAAGTGAGACTATGAGAAAGTGTGAAAGTGAATCGATCCCATTTTCCCACTCTCTCACCTGCTCACTTTACCAATAATTAATTGACTTTATCAGTATAATTGCAACCATGCTTCTGATTTTCACAACAGCATCGTCACCCAGACTCCGGTATACTTTCGACCTGGTGTTCAAAGAGATTTTGGGACTCGAATATGCCATAACGCACGATGCGAATGAGTTTGCGCTGAGCACGGATGCGAAACTGAATTACAGCGATGCACCGTTTTCTGATGAATTGTTTTTTTACTCGTCAG
>JAYTXY010000152.1:0-5222 GCA_043742705.1 Bacteroidota bacterium | reverse complement strand
TCTGATTGAATTCTTTTCTTCGCGCCTGACAAATCTTCCAAGTAAATCAGTGAACGTAATCTCAATATTTTTTTCTGAATTAAAATGACAATAGATTTGGGTTGATGAAGAAGCAAGATTCGGATATAGCTGAATAAATTCCCGACTCGTTGTGTCAATCAGCCTGTTGTTACAACCACCGTTTGAATACTGGAGTGAAAGTCTTGTGGTGTTTAAAATTGAATTCATGAATTGCGATTGATCATTCGTAAAGATGCACATGCATGCATCATCAGAATAATCCATGTAATTCATAAACATCACTCCCGGAGAAGCCGGTGAACATCCATCGGTATGTGGAAATACAGGACATCCGTAATTCTCATCGCTCTGGTTTGGGGTATCAGCCATGTTATCAGAACCGCTGCAGGAACCTCCGTCATCTCCCCAGATATGACGCAAGCCCAACCAATGTCCTGTTTCATGAGTGGCTGTTCTGCCTTTATCATAAGCCGGAGTCAATGTTCCGATCCTGCCGAAAGCAGAATAGGAAATA
Organism: Bacteroidota bacterium; assembly: GCA_043742705.1. Classification (GTDB taxonomy): domain Bacteria; phylum Bacteroidota; class Bacteroidia; order AKYH767-A; family 2013-40CM-41-45; genus JAPLDA01. Next base: position 4,687 of record JAYTXY010000152.1, on the reverse strand, counting down.
CACATGCCATCTGTAGCGGCAGGTCCTCCTGGAAATTGTGTAATACCAAGAACAGTGCTCCCTAAATTTCCTGTCCAGATGTTCATGTACATACTTCTGTTCCATATATCAAGTCCGCCCGTAAAAAAACGTTTCATGTCATCTGTGTTGCCCCATTCCGTGTTCGTTGTACTTCGTCTTTCAATTCCTGAGGTGGGTGTATTGTCCGGTTTCAGTGAAGCAAGACAGAATTGAATTTTTGTATCTGCTGCAATGGTTTGCCACTCAACAGGAATCAAATTTGTATCAGCATTTAATTTTGCAAAGTCTTCATTCAGCACATCAATCTGTGATTGAATCTGCAGATCAGAAATATTTTCACTTGCTGTGTTGTAAAGCACATGCACAACGACAGGAATTGTGATGACGGAATTTGCTTTACGCTCATTCGCATGCTGCGAGATCCATGATTCTGCGTTGCGGCTGATTTCTTTTTCTGCTTCACTTAGCAAAGGATCTTTTTGTTTCATCGCTTCCCAATGTTCGTAACTGCCGCAACGCTTTACGCGCTGTGAAAAAACAGGGAACGACAGAAGGAATAATAAAACCAGGCTGGAAATTTTTTGCATCTATTCAATAGAATGATGTTTCAAAAATACGGAAATACCAGTCAGCGTTAGGATTAAAACCACGAGAAGTTTACAATCCGGATAATAATTACTTCTTTTGTAACGTATGAGTTCAGAAACTGTTTTCAGAATTTTATTGGTGGAAGATGAAGAGCATCTGCTTGAAGTGATCAAGTTGAACCTTGAACTGGAAGGTTATAAAATAACTACTGCCACGAATGGAAATTCTGCCGTGAAGGTTTTTAAGCAGGAGCGTTTCAACCTTGTCGTGCTGGATGTGATGCTTCCTGAAATGGATGGTTTCAGTGTGTGTGAAGCAATTCGTTTGCACAACTCTTCCATTCCGGTTTTGTTTTTATCTGCGAAGAACACCTATGAAGATAAAATCATGGGACTAAAACGCGGAGCTGACGATTACATGACAAAACCTTTCAACCTCGAAGAATTTTTATTGCGGGTGAAAGCACTTATCAGGAGAGGGATGAATAAGGAAGAGAAAACAGAATTGGATGAAACATTCAGGTTTGATGATTTTGATGTCAACTTTTTGACCTATGAAATAAAGGGAATGAAGGGTAAGAAAATCCATCTTACAAAAAAGGAAATCATGCTTTTGAAGTTATTGATTGAACGCAGAAACGAAGTGGTTTCACGCGAGCAAATCCTTGAAACCGTGTGGGGATACGACATTTACCCGTCTACGCGTACCGTAGATAATTTTATTCTTTCATTCCGAAAGTATTTTGAAGTTGATCCCAAACAACCAAAATACTTCTTTTCAATCAGGGGAGTAGGGTATAAGTTTGTTTACAACTCTGCTTGAAAGCAGCCGGAATATTCATGTTAGAAATAGAATTTTGACTTAGAATTGTGTCCGTAATATTCTAAATTAACTACCAGCTATGAAAAAATCAGTACTTAGTTTCTTTGTTGCAATGGCATCTGTTGTGATGCTTTATGCTCAGACACCGGCACAACGTTCATGTTCGACTATGGAAAACCTTCAACGACTTGAACGTGAAAATCCGGAGTTAGCGCAAAGGATGCAGTTGATCGAAAATCAGACAGCAGCTTACATTGCAGCAAATCGTCATTCGACAAATACTACACAGGCGGTAATAACGATCCCTGTTGTATTTCACGTTGTTTACAAAACCACAGCACAGAATATTTCTGATGCACAATGTATCGCGCAGTTGAACCAGTTGAATCTTGACTACGCGCATTTAAACACTGATGCGTCAAGTGCTCCTGTAGCATTCCTCGGTCTTGCTGCAAATACTCAAATACAATTTTGCCTGGCACAGCGTGATCCAAGCGGGAATGCTACGACAGGTATCGTTCATAAATTAACTTCGACTACTTCTTTTTCTGATAACGATGCTGTGAAATACAGTTCTTCCGGTGGTGACAATGCATGGGATGCTACAAAGTATCTGAACGTTTGGTCATGCAATCTTGGTAGCAGCCTTTTAGGTTACGCGCAATTTCCAGGAGGCCCTGCAGCAACTGATGGCGTTGTTCTTTTGTATTCATCTCTCGGAAGCATGACGCAACCGGGAACAGCAACTCCTTATCATCTTGGAAGAACAGCTACTCATGAAGTAGGTCACTGGCTGAACTTACGTCACATCTGGGGAGATTCAAATTGCGGAAGTGATTTGGTAAATGATACACCAACCCAGCAAACAGATAACTTCGGTTGTCCTACTTATCCGCATAAAACCTGTAGTAACACTACGTACGGTGATATGTTCATGAACTACATGGATTACACTGACGATGGTTGCATGAATTTGTTTTCCGCAGGACAGTCAACGAGAATGAATGCTTTGTTTGCTTCCGGAGGTTCACGTTATGCAATGCTTTCTTCGTTGGGATGTTCTCCTCCGAGCGCTGCTTCATGCGGAGTTGCATCAGGACTTTCAGCAGGTTCAATTACTTCTTCTTCTGCTACAATCAGCTGGGGAGCAGTTTCAGGAGCTGTCAGCTACAATGTTCAATACCGTGTAAGCGGAAGTTCTACATGGACTTCAACGACATCTTCAACTAATTCAAAAGCATTGAGTGGTTTGTCTGCTTTAACCATATATGAGTGGCAGGTACAAACGGTTTGTTCTTCTTCATCAAGTGCATTCACATCTTCTTCAACATTCACAACTAATGATGTTGTTGCAAGTTGTGGTGCAGCATCAGGTCAAACTGTATCGTCTATAACCAGTTCTTCAGTAACTATCGGCTGGGGTGCAGTGTCAGGAGCTGTTAGCTACAATGTTCAGTATCGTGTAAGCGGAAGTTCTTCATGGACAGCGACCACATCATCTACGAATTCAAAAGCATTGAGCGGACTGGTTGCTTCCACCACGTATGAGTGGCAGGTACAAACAGTATGTGCGTCTGCAACAAGTGCGTTTACTTCATCTGCGACATTTACCACGTCAGCTGTTTCAACAGGTTGTACAGATCAGTATGAGTCAAACAATACATCTACTTATGCAGTTGCTATTCCTATCAACACTGATATCTCAGCTTTGATTTCTACAACAACGGATGCAGACTGGTTTATGTTCACCACCACCAGTCCGAATACGAACATTAAAATTGCGCTGACTAATCTTGCGGGAGATTATGACATTCGCTTGTACAATTCACAGTTGACTCAATTGAACATTTCGCAAAACGGAAGTACTACGAGTGAGCAGATTATCCGCAATACAACTTCTGCAGGAACTTACTACATCAAGGTGTACGGTTATAACGGAGCATACAGTACTTCGAAGTGTTATAACTTACGAATCAATGTTGGAAGCACTACGTTCAGGGCGATTGACGGAAACGAAATCAGCTCTGCAGATTTGACCTCTGACATGCTGGTGTATCCGAATCCTGCAAGCAACCAGGTGAATGTTGCATTCAATTCAGCGAAAGTCGACAAAGCTTCAATCCGCATTTTTGATATGGTTGGAAGAACCGTTCACACAGAAGAATTCACGACTGAATCAGGAGTGAATAAATTTAACATCAACATGAGTGATGTCGTGAAAGGAATTTATTTTGTTGAGTTGACCAATTCAGGAGAAAGAGTAGTGAAGAAACTCATTCTTGATAAATAAGAAGAACTTGTAATGAAAAAGGCTGTCATGCAATTGTGTTGACAGCCTTTTTTTATGATCGAATTTTTTACTGATGATTTCCTCTTACTGGTACAATAAAATCAATCGGCAGAATATACTGTACATCTACCGGTTGTTCGGCCATACTACCCGGTTTCCATTCCGGCATCATTTGAACAACACGTAGCGCTTCGTTGTTGAGTTCATCGTTCACACCGCTGAGAACCTTTTCATTTTTTCTTTTACCGGTTTTATCAATCAGGAATCCAATGTACACTCTGCCGTGAATTCCATTCAGCTTTGCCTGCAACGGATAGATCATGTTGCGGCTGAGAAATGCAGACAGACTATCGGATCCTCCCGGAAATTCAGGCTGAACCTGAACGATTGAAACACCGAAGCCTTTTTTAATACGCTGGCGTTCTTTTTTCGGAGCTGTTGTCTGGGCGAAAGAGGTTGCTGCAAACAATGTTGCAATGGCAAGGTACTTTAATTTCATAACGCTAAGTTTTTCAAAAATTAAAAATTATTTAAGGCTTTACTCCGGGATGATTTTCCATATCAAAGGTAAAAAAAGTTTGTTTAAAAGTCATCAATACCCCTTCATTTATTAATTTCTTTTGTTTATACATTTGAAACAGAAAAATGAAATGAATAAATATGAAAATAAAAACTCACTACTTCGCGGCCGTCTGCGCTTCCTTATTAATTCTTCTGATTACCGTTTCAGCAAAAAAAATAAATCGTTCAGGAGATCAAACGAGACATCGGTTTGTTCCGGATAAGAATATTAAAAGTCTTCCATGGGATGCTTTGCAATTTCTTGGTTCCATGCAGGCTTTTCCTAATGAAGATGTTCCCGAAGATGCGTATGAAAAAGCATACCGTTTTTATCAATCTCATTTTACATCAGGAGCAAGAAGACATGCTGCGATGACATCATCAACATGGGAAAGTCTCGGACCG
>JAYTXY010000151.1:0-9104 GCA_043742705.1 Bacteroidota bacterium | reverse complement strand
ACTGAATGAACCAACGGTTTTCTCAGCGCCATGTTCTTATAACGCTTTGCTTCGTAATCGCTGTTGAGCGCCTTCAGTGCATTGTCCAGCACTTCGGTAAAATATTCCAGATTGTCAGGCAACTTTTCAAACTCAATCAGCCACTCATGCGCACCATTCTCACTTTCTGAAAAATAAATCGGTGCAACAGTATAATCTGTTATCAAAGCCTCCGTTTTATCGCAAGCAATTCGCATGGCTTGATCCGTATTTTCAATGATCACTTCTTCACCGAATGCATTGATAAAAAGCTTTGTTCGTCCTGTAATCCTGATCCGGTAAGGATTCAACGAAGTGAACTTGATTGTATCCCCAATGATATAACGCCACAATCCTGCATTTGTTGAAATAACGAGTGCATAATTTTTATTCAACTCAACATCTTCCAAACCAACGGTGAGCGGATTTTCTTTTCCGTATTCAGTCATCGGCATGAATTCATAGAACACGCCATAGTCAAGCATCAGCAGCATTTCTTCTGAATGCGGCTGATCCTGGATTCCGAAAAATCCTTCCGATGCATTGTAAGTATCGAGGTAATTAAATGTTGAAGATGGAATCAACTGGTGAAACTGTTCCTGGTAAGGAGTAAAACTCACTGCACCATGAACGAAGAGTTCAAGGTTGGGCCATATCTCAAGCAGGTTTTTTTTGCCCGTCACTTCAAGAATTTTTTTAGCAAGAACGAGCGTCCATGTCGGAACTCCGGAAATGTTTGTAACGTTTTCATGGATGGTTGCCTGCACCATCTTTTCAATTTTCTCCTCCCACTTATCCATCAGAGCAATCGACAGATCAGGAGTACGAATCATCTGCGCCCAAAAAGGCAAGTTCTGTAGCAGGATAGCAGAGATGTCACCGGAAAATGAATCGGTGTTGAATGTATTCATCTGGTGACTGCCGCCAAGTACCAATCCTTTACCTGTAAAAATTTGTGTAGATGGATTGTTGTTACAATAAATGGAAACAAGATCCTTCGCTCCTTTGTAATGACATTCCTCCATGGCTTCCGTACTCACGGGAATAAACTTACTTTTTCCCGCAGTGGTTCCCGAAGATTTTGCAAACCATTTGATATCGCTGCTCCATAAAATATTCTGTTCACCCTTCATCAGACGATCGATGTAAGGTTTCAGCGAATCATAGTTCTGAACGGGAACACGATTCTTGAAATCATCCACATTTTGAATGCTGAGATAATCGTACTTCAACCCCCACTCTGTAAGCTTTGCGGAATCAATTAAACGCATGAATAAATCCTGTTGCACCTCATGCGGATACTTGATGAAAAGCTCGATCTGGTGCATCCGCTTTTTCATCCACCAACTTACTATGGAATTGATAATAGGCAATGTTGAATCTCTTAATTTTTTATTTTTAAATGATTATTTTTTATTGAAGGAAACCAACCAAATTTTTGATTTATCAAGTTAAGTATAAGCAATTCTATAAATCAGAAATTAAAAATAAAAAATCATTTCAAGCGCTGACAGCTTCCATTTCCTTATTCACTTTCTTCACCAATCCTTGTAAAACTTTTCCGGGACCAACTTCTATGAATTGACTTGCTCCGCCTGCAATCATATTCTGAACAGTTTGTGTCCAGCGAACAGGAGCTGTCAATTGTGCAATCAGATTTTTTTGGATTTCAGCTGGATCAGTAACTGCACTTGCATTTACATTCTGGTAAACAGGACAAATCGGATTCGAAAATTTGGTGGTGTTGATTGCTTCTGCGAGTTCAGCACGAGCAGGTTCCATAAACGGAGAATGAAATGCTCCTCCAACAGGTAATACTAATGCGCGCTTTGCACCAGCCGCTTTCAACTTTTCACAGGCATCATTCACTCCTTTAATGCTTCCGGAAATCACAAGCTGTCCCGGGCAATTATAATTTGCTGCTACAACGATTTCTCCGCTTGCAGAAACTTCAGCGCAAATATCTTCTACTACTTTTTCGTCGAGGTTTAAAATCGCTGCCATTGTGGAAGGCGCAATCTCACACGCTTTCTGCATGGCATCCGCTCTTTTCTTAACGAGCAGCAATGCATCTTCAAAAGACAATGTCTTGTTGACAACAAGAGCTGAAAATTCACCGAGAGAATGACCTGCCACCATATCAGGCTGCAATAAACTTCCCATGTTCATTGCCATGATTACTGAATGTAAAAAAATAGCTGGCTGAGTTACCTTTGTTTGCTTTAAATCTTCGTCTGTTCCGCTAAACATTAAGTCAGTGATCCTGAAACCAAGTAAAGAGTTTGCTTTCTCAAATAAATCTTTTGCCTGAGCTGATGATTCATAGAGGTCTTTGCCCATTCCTACAAATTGTGAACCCTGACCGGGGAAGAGATATGCTTTCATGCTGTTTTTGTTTTAAGTTTTGTGTTGATGCAAGATCACCATTTTTTTTGATGATGACAAAGCATTAAAATAAATGGTAGTGACTCTATTTGATTCTTGATATCTGATCTGCGAATTACGAATCGGTTCGAATTTACGAATACGTGTTGATTTGTACATTAGTATAAATTCGTAATTAGTAGATGTTCCTAGTACACCGCTTACTAAATGAAAGATAACAAAAAAACCTCAGGATGTTTTCCTGAGGTTCGAATTACGTTAAGAATATCCGTGATTATTTTCTGCTTCCGAATAATCTCAGTAAAGCAAGGAAAAGATTGATGAAATCAAGGTAGAGAGTCAAAGCGCCCATGATACTGATCTTCGCTGTCGCTTCTGTTCCCGCTTCTGCCTGCGCTCCGATGTCTTTTAATTTCTGAACATCATACGCTGTGAGTCCGGTGAATACAATCACTGCGATGAAGCTGATGATGTAACTCAATCCGCTGCTATGCAAAAACATGTTGACCAGTCCGGCAATTATAATTCCGATCAATGCCATAAACAACAAACTGCCGAGTTTTGTAAGATCAGTTTTTGTAGTGTATCCAACCAACGCCATCACACCGAACATCGCTGCGGTCGAAATAAAGATGGTATAAATAGAAGCTGCTGTATAGGCAAGAAAGATGAAACTTAAACTCATTCCCATCAATACAGAATAAATAAGGAACACTGCTGTAAGGACTGTTGAAGAAAGTCGGTTCATTCCGAAACCCATGAGCAATACAAGTCCGAGCGGAGCAAACATCACGAGGTAACCGAGACCTGAAAGTCCGCGTGTTTCTGTATTCACCAGGTATTGCATGTAAGAAGGATCATTGCCAAAAACATATGCTGTTATGGCAGAAATTCCAAGTGCAATTCCCATCCATGAGAACACACTTGCAATAAATGTTTTAGCAATTGGCTGCGCCAGACCGGGTTGGTTTGTCACATTAAAATTGAAATTCTGATTGTTGTCCATTTAATTTAAGGTTTGAGATATTTTGTTCTGTAATTTTTCGATTAAAGCATTTCGCGTTTTCGAAATCCATGCCAAAGGTATGAATTAGGAAAGATTGGCAGAAATGAGGCGGATAAACTCAGCCCGCGTTTTTTCGTTTTCAAACTCACCTGTAAACGCTGAAGTAGTCGCCACTGAGTTTTGTTTTTGAATCCCCCGCATCAGCATACACAAATGTTTTGCTTCTATAACGACTGCAACTCCAAGAGGTTTCAACGTATCGTTGATGCAATCGCGAATATCGGTAGTCAATCTTTCCTGAACCTGTAGTCTTCTTGCAAATGCATCTACTACGCGAGGGATTTTACTCAAGCCAACGATACAGCCATTTGGAATGTATGCTACGTGCGCCTTTCCGAAAAAAGGAAGCATGTGATGTTCACACAGGGAATAAATCTCGATGTCTTTTACAATGACCATCTGTTTATAGTCTTCTCTGAACATTGCCGACTTGAGAATTTCTTCCGGCTTGAGATCATATCCGTGAGTGAGAAACTGCATTGCTTTTGCAGCGCGTTCAGGAGTCCGTTTTAATCCTTCACGATGACCATCTTCTCCGATATCATGTAGGATTCCGGCATAGGATTCCGAGATGCTCTTCAACAGTTCCGGGTTATACTGATCAATCTTGGAGTAACCGTCCATCTGGTTTTCTTCTTTCATAGTTTTATCAATTGTCATGTTGTCTCCTGTATCGAATGCGACTCTTTTACGAATTTATTTCTGATTTTATTTCAATCGTCAATGAGAAAATTCCTATCAGCCTCCAAAATACTCCACATAATTTTTTTCCGTCTCTCTTACTTTTACACAATGAAGTTTGCAACCCAATGCATTGATTGGAGCTTCGATCTGCTTCCAGATTTCAACAGCCAACACTTCGGTGGAAGGAAGTTTGTCTTTCATAAAATCAACATCGAGATTCAGGTTCTTATGATCCACTTTATCAATCACCTTTGTATGCAAAATTTTTCCAACGTCAGACAAGTTGGCAACAAAGCCTGTATCAGGATTTATCTCACCTTTCAACGTAACGTAAAGCTGGTAATTGTGTCCGTGCCAGTTTGGATTGGCACATTTTCCAAAAGTTTCCGAGTTTTTCTCAGGGCTCCAGTCCGGACGGCTTAGCTTATGCGCTGCGCTGAATGTCTCCTTTCTTGTAATGAAAATCATAGTTTGGCTGAATTGACCGCAAAGATAACAACTGTAAACAACTCTTTTATTCAGACCATAGTTCGCGAAAAGTTTAATTTTATCTTTGCTGTATGAATCTGCTCATTGTTGCCGCAACGGAAAAGGAAACGGAGGCGTTGGAACGAAAATTCCGGCATACAAACAATTCTATCTCCGTTGATTTTCTGATTACGGGAGTGGGAATGACTGCCACCACGTATGCGTTGACAAAAAAAGTTGCAAAGAAGAAATATGATCTTGCTTTGAACATCGGGCTTGCAGGAACATTCAGGGAAGAAATTAACATTGGGGAAGTCGTGAATGTGATCACAGATTGTTTTGCTGATCTTGGCGCGGAAGACGGTGAAAAGTTTCTCACGCTCAATCAGCTTGGATTACAGGAAGAAGATAAATTTCCATTCTGGAACGGTAAACTGAAAAGTGATGAATCCCAATATTACGAATCACTGAAATCGCTGAAGAACGTGAAATCGATCACGGTTAATAAAGTCCACGGTCATGAGCAGAGCATTGGGCGTGTTATTCAAAAATTTCATCCTGATGTTGAGAGTATGGAAGGTGCTGCGTTTTTCTATGTTTGTCTTCTTGAAAAAATTCCCTGCATTCAGCTTCGCGCGATTTCAAACCGTGTGGAAAGAAGAAACCGCGCGACCTGGAACCTTGACTTGTCAATGGAAAATCTGATTGAAGTTTTTACGCAATTCATGGAAGAGTTCCGGGAATTAAATCCTTCAGTTCGACAATAAACCGTAATGATTCATCAAAACTTAAAACTCACACTTGGCTTCTCGCCTTGTCCGAACGACACGTTTATGTTCGATGCAATGGTTCACGGGAAAATCGATACTGAAGGATTGGAGTTTGATGTTGTCATGGAAGATGTTGAAACGCTGAATCAGCATGCAAACAAAAGCAAACTTGATATCTCTAAAATAAGTTTTGCAACTTTTTTAAATCTTACTGAGAAGTACCAGCTTCTTAATTCAGGAAGCGCTCTTGGAGAAGGTGTCGGACCACTGTTGATTTGTAGTTCAGAGTTCAAAGTTCAAAGTTCAAAGTTGCTTTTGAAAGACAGAATAGAAATACCAGTTTCAAAAGCCGACATCTCGAATCTCAAATCTCAATTCGCAGATCTTAAAGTAGCCATTCCGGGAAAAAACACTACTGCGAACTTTCTCTTCAGCATTTTTTTTCCTGAAGCAAAGAATAAAGTTGAAATGATTTTCTCTGAGATTGAAGATGCAGTGCTTTCAGGCAAGGCAGATGCGGGCGTCATCATCCATGAAAACAGGTTTACTTATGAACAAAAAGGATTGAAAAAAGTTTGTGACCTTGGTGAGTTGTGGGAAGAAGAAACAAAACAACCGATTCCACTTGGAGGAATTGCTGTTCGAAAAAATTTCCCTGAAGAAATCAAACAAAAAATTGATCGCGTCATGCGGAAAAGTGTAGAGTATGCTTTCGCACATCCGGATTCAAGCTATGAATATGTGAAACAACATGCCCAGGAAATGGATGAATCGGTCAGAAGAAAACACATTGAGCTGTACGTAAATAAATATTCAGTTGACCTCGGAGAAAAAGGAAAGCAAGCCATTGAAACACTCTTTTCAAGAGCTGCTGAAACAGGTCTTATCCATTCAATAGCAAATGCTATTTTTGTCGAGCCGATTACACAGGCGACAACTTAAATTACTAATCACGTTTTACCGTTTCTATGATCGTTATTACAGGTGCTGCAGGTTTTATCGGAAGTTGCCTCGTTCAAAAACTGAATGAAGAAGGATTTTACGACCTCATCGTTGTCGATGATTTTTCAAAACATCAGAAAGACAAAAATCTTGACGGTAAGAAATTCACCGCCAAAGTTGAGCGAACTGAATTCATTCAATGGCTGAAAGCAAATCATCGCTTTGTCCAGTTTATTTTTCATATCGGAGCAAGAACCGATACGACTGAATTTGACAAATCCATTTTTGACGAGCTCAATGTGAAGTATTCAAAGGACGTTTGGAATGCTTGCGTTGAATTCGGCTTACCTCTTGTGTATGCTTCATCAGCCGCTACTTACGGAGCCGGAGAATTGGGTTATGAAGACAGTCATGAAATTATTGAAAAGTTAAAACCGTTAAACCCTTACGGAGATTCAAAAAATGAATTTGACAAGTGGGCTCTGAAGCAAGAAAGGCAACCTTACTTCTGGGCGGGATTAAAATTCTTCAACGTGTACGGACCCAATGAATTTCACAAAGAAAGAATGGCGTCTGTAATTTTTCATGCCTTCAACCAGATCTCGTCTTCAGGAAAAATGAAATTGTTCCGTTCACACAATCCCGAATTTAAGGACGGAGAGCAACTGCGGGATTTTGTGTATGTAAAAGATGTAGTGAATGTTTGTTACTGGCTGATGAATCACAGGAAAAATTCTGCGATCTATAACCTTGGTTCCGGTAAGGCAAGAACCTTTCTTGATCTTGTCAGCAATACATTCAAAGCGATGAATAAACCTGAGAACATTGAATTCATTGACACACCAATTGACATCCGTGACAAATACCAATACTTCACGGAAGCAAATATGAACAAGCTGAAAAAAGCCGGCTACTCCACTCCTTTTCATTCGCTCGAAGAAGGCGTTGCGGATTACGTGAAGAATTACCTTGTTGGTACGAAACATTGGTGACAACAAAATCCGAATGAAAAACATTTTTCAAAAGTTCACTCCATTCATTCTTACGATTTTTTTATTTTTTTATTGCTGGAATGTGTATTGGGGAGGAAAGCGTTACCAGGGATTTTTTCTTTCAGATGCAAACGGTTATTACGCTTACCTGCCGGCAGTTTTTATTTACCATGACCTTTCTTTTTCATTCATTGATCCAGTTCGTGAAAAATATTTTGCAACACATGATAATTTCGACCTTAGGAAACAACAGAAAAGTGAAGCCATCAACAAGTGGTATTGCGGTAGTGCAGTTGCGATAGCGCCCTTCTTTTTAGTTGGTCATAGCTTAAGTTTGATCACACATTCTCCTCCTGACGGCTATTCATTCTGGTATGCATGGGCTCTAAGCCTAAGTGCGCTTTTCTATTTCTTCATTGGATTATTCGCTCTTAAAAAAATCCTAAAAAGATTCTTCGATGATGAACTTTTGATAGCAGTGCTTCTTGTGTTCACTGTTTTCGCCACCAACTTATTTTATTACGCAACGAGTGAACCTGCCATGTCGCACATTTATTCGTTTGCTTTTATTAACTTGTTTGTACTCACAATACTTTCCTTTGTCGAAACTCCATCATCGCGAAAAATAATTTTCGGCTCCGCGCTATTTGCCCTTATTGTTCTTATCCGTCCTTTAAACGGTTTCATTGTTTTAATTATTCCATTCCTTTCGAGATCATCGACAGAACTTCGAACATTTGTTCGGGCATTGTGGAAACCATCAACGCTTGTTTTATCTGCATCAATATTCACTGCGATCTTATTCATCCAGTTTTATATCTACAAGATGGAGTCAGGAAAGTACCTTGTATACTCTTACGGCAATGAATCCTTCGACTTCCTTCATCCACACCTTTCAGAATTTTTATTCAGCTACAAAAAAGGGTTGTTCATTTACCTTCCGCTGATCTTTGTATCACTTTCCGGATTTATTTTTCTATACAGAGAAAACAGGTGGCGATTTTACTCCCTGCTCCTGTTTTACTTCGCTCTCATCTATTTCTTAGCAAGCTGGTGGAACTGGTGGTATGGAGGAAGTTTTGGTACTCGTCCGTTGATTGAATACCTGTTTATCATCCCGATATTGCTGGGCTATACTTTTCAAAGTCTCTCTGGCGTAAAAAAGAAAATAGTGATCACAGCTTGCACGTTGTGTCTTGTGATTTGCCAGGTTCAGACCTATCAATACCGCTACTATTTTATTCACTGGGACAAAATGGATAAAGAAAGATACTGGAATGTATTTATGCGGCTTGATCTGATTGCGAAGAAAGAAAATCCGAATCAGGATCTGGTGCATGAATGAAAAAAGCTCATACAAAGATTGCATGAGCTCAATTACTTTAATCCTTTGTTGTAGTTCTTTATGCTTCCAATGCTGTCAATTCACCTTGCATCTCAAGCAATGATTTCCTGATTTTATGTAGTGAATTCATGACATCAATTTTCTCTACATAGTCCTCAGCGGGATGAACAAATAATTCAGATTCTTTTTGTGCAGCTTCTTTACGAATTCCTGTTTCAGCAGAAGGCATAGCATGTAAAAGTCCCGGATTTTTTTGCTTTTCGGTTTTCAACTCAACCTTGGCGCCTTTCAAAGTAAAACCCTTTTCTTTCACGAGGTGATAAATCTTTTTGATGTTCTCAATATCACTTTGCGTGTAAAGCCGGTTTCCTTTTTTGTTTGTTGCAGGTCTGATTACATCAAACTGTTTTGACCAAAACCGAATGTGTGAAGTA
>JAYTXY010000150.1:0-11550 GCA_043742705.1 Bacteroidota bacterium | reverse complement strand
GAGGTGTGTGTCTTCCACCACATCATGCAACAACGCGCACACAATCGCTGTCGTGCCAAGACCAATTTCTTCGGCAGCAATCAGCGCTACGGAAAGAGGATGAAGAATATAAGGTTCTCCGGTTTTCCTCCGCATGTCCTTGTGTGCTTCCAATGCAATGTCGAAGGCGAGACGAATTTGTTTTTTGTCTCCCTTGTTCATCGTTGGCTTGCATGCACGCAGCAAAGCACGATAGCTTTTCAGGATCATTTCCTTTTCAGCATCGGCATTGTAAACGGTGGTTAAGTTGTCGGCCATAAGTCACTAATATAAAAATAATAAGTGAAGACTTATAATTTTTTGGGTGATGGAGTCCGCAATTGGCAGTTTACAATTGGCAAATCACCGATCTTGTCTTGATTCTTGATTCTTGCGTCTTGACTCTTGATTCTAAATCTTCTTCAGCGCCAATATCGAAAAATCCGTATCCACTTTCCTTATCGTATTGCTCAATTTTCCAAGTCCTTCAATTTCCATTTCAACGACATCATTTGGTTGAAGCCACTGTGGCTTGAAGGCAGGATCGTTCAGTAATCCTGTTCCATTCAGTTCGAGAAAGCAACCCGTTCCTACAGTTCCGGAACCAATCACATCACCGGGAAGAATGTCAACACCGTAAGCGCAACGCTCGATGATTTCCGCAAACGTCCAATCCATGTCACCAAGATTTCCTTCGCTCACTTGTTTTCCATTCACGATACATTTCATCGGAAGGTTGTAATTATTTCCTATGTGATTTTTCTTCGCGGGAATTTTATACGGATCCAATTCATCCGGAGTCACCAACCACGGACCAATGACAGTAGAAAAATCTTTTCCTTTAGCAGGGCCAAGATTGAGAACCATTTCTTCCATTTGCAAAGTTCGCGCACTCATGTCATTCATGATCATGTAACCTGCGATGTAATTATCCGCTTCCGCAGCTTTGATGTTTCTTCCTTTCTTTCCAATGACAACAGCAGCCTCCAATTCAAAATCCAGTTTCTGAAAATGATCAGGCATACACCAGATTTCTCCCGGACCTTGTATCGCGTTATGATTCGTAAAATAAAAAATCGGGTACTGATCAAATTCATCGATCATAGCGACCTTCCGGTTTCTTCTTGCTGCCGCTACATGCTGACGAAATGCATAGCCGTCCCTGCAGGAGGTGGGATGGGGGACAGGAGCAAGCAGATTATTTTCTGCGATGTTAGTTTGAGCTAATTTATTTCGGACTTCGGATTTTGGATTTCGGATTTCAGCGTTGAGTTGTTGGGCAACTTTCATTCCTTCTTCTCCTAGCTTAAGGAATTCTCCCATTGTTTCCGGCATTGCAGGAAGAGCTAGGAGTGAAGCGTTTTTTTGAAGGTTATAAATTGATGACTCGTGAAAAATTCCGAGTTGTTCTTTTCCTTGTTCAAGATAACTTACCAGTTTCATGTTGAGCGATGTTTTGCACAAAAATAGAAATAGAAAATTAGTACTGGGCATTATTCAGAAATAGGTACTGCCTCAATTAACCCTTTGCGCTCTTAGTGATTTTTTTCTTTGTGCGCTTTGTGTTAAACCTGCCTGCCGGTAGGCAGGAATTTAAACACAAAGAACACGAAAGGTTTCACAAAGTTCACAAAGAGATTTCAAATTAAGTCACTACTAAAAATGGGATTAATAAAAAAGAGCCGTGTTACCACAGCTCTTTTTACATGCAAGTTATTCCGGACTGAATTTAGTCCTTCCCGATTACAATTTTTTGTTTTAATATTTCTTCACTGCTCGTTGCAGTTACAATGTACATGCTTCCGATCTTTCTGTAGGCTTCGTTGATGTCAAGCTTTATTTCTCCAAAGTTTTCTGAAGACTGAATAGAAGAAGGAATGATTCGCCCATTCAGATCCTGAACAACAATCTTGTAATTTCTCAAATCGTTTCCGGCATAATTCAGGCTGATGTTTGTTCCGTTTGAAGGATTTGGATATACTTTAAAGTCGCTTTTGTTTTTATTCAAAATGCTCACAGGAGGGAAGTACTCATAGTGACCGTCAAAGTCAGCTTGTTTTAACCTGTAGTAAGATGTTCCCGAATACGGACTGTAATCCACAAATGAATATGAATGAGTTACAGTAGAGGTTCCTGCTCCGTCAACAGTTGCTATTGTTTCGTAATTCAGATTGTCTTTTGACCGTTCAACAGTAAAGTAATGGTTGTTCAATTCAGATTGTGTTACCCATTCCACATTTACATTTTTACCATCCAGTTTTGCATTGAAGCTTGCAAGCTCGATCGGAAGCGCGTTTCCGCCACCCGGAGGATTTGCAAGAGCAAAGAAGTTATTGAAGCTGGTAAAGACAGCGGATGTAATATTCCCTGTCCAGTTTGCCGTAGCGACACCACCAATGTTTAACCATTGCGTAGCACCGTTGTCGTGTGCAACCTGTAATGAAGTTTTATTAGCGACACCGTCATCCAGGTCATAATACATTTGTATTCTGCCATTCGTAAAATTCGCAACGGCTTGTCTTATAAATTTCGTGTACCTCACATTTGAAACATTGGCAAGACTCACAGGAAGCGTATATGGAAGTCCGGTTGCAGGTGAGTTTAAAACCTCTCCGCGGTAAGTAACAGAAGTTGCGTTGCTGTGTTTGATTGTCAACACGACAGGTCTGTATGAAGTACTTTTTCCTATAGGAAATGTTTTTGCGGTTTGAGTCGCTGTTGCCCACGTATGAACCATTGGTCCGTCAACATACGAACTTACTGATCCGATGTTTGCACTTGCAGTACTTGTGCAAGTGAGTACATTTGTATTTGTCGTGATCAACTTTCCGTTTATCATTGACAGGAAGTTGCTCACGTTAGCAGCTTTGTTAAGTGTGATATGGCTTGTGTTGTTAATCGAGAGATTGTAAAACGTAGTGATGTTAGATCCTCCGATTGCCTGAGCTCCTGTAGTGTTGAAGGTAACGGTGCTGCTACGCGCTGTGAAGGTTCCATTGTTATAGATTGCGTCTGTTCCGTTAGCGGTTGAAAGCAACGTCATTGTTTTTGTATCACCAGCTGTTCCGCTCACTGAACGTATGTCGAATGTTTTACCGATATCGATGTAAAGACTTAGTAATTTAAAATCTGCGGTGGTACTGGTCGAAGTTGCAAGTGTAATTGCCGCGGCTCCCGTTCCTGTCACCTTAAAGTTAGGATAGGTTTTGGTAGCGAACGGTTTGAAATTGAAAATTTTTCCGGTTGCTGTTGAGTTGTTTCCGAACTGCATAGTTCCGCCAGTAGTTGTTACTGTGCCAAGTGTTCCGCAAATCGAAGCGTCAATGGTAGAAACTCCTGCAATGTTCGGTGTTTGAAAGGTGATGGTTCCTGCGCTCATGTTGAATGAACTTGCAGCAACATCAGTGATGAAGAATAAATTTCTGTTTGATCCGGTAGTTCCGTTATTAAGAAGAATGGTTCCTCCTGTCATTTTAAAACTGAAAGGTTCGGCAGCTGAAGTGGTTCCATATGTAATTCCTCCGTATACCGTGAGACTTCCTGATGACACTTCAAGATATGGAACGGTTGCTCCGCTTTGATCAGAACGAAGTCCTTCCAAACCGGCTGTTGTTCCAATGAAAATATTTCCTCCGTTTACATAAAGCGCTCCCTGGAGGTATACGTTGTCTGCGGCTGAAGCGAATTTCATGGTACCTCGCGGAACCTGGAATGTCATGTTTGGTCCGATGGTGAATGTTGCGGCAGTTGGATTGATGCTATATGATCCGGCGTTGTTGTGGATGTAAGTCCCTGTGGTTCCGACAAAAGTTTTGATTCCGTTTTCAAATAAAATTGTTTGTACATCAAGTGTTGCAGTTCCAACTGTCTTTGATAATGTCACAGTATTCTGATCCCATGCTCCTGTACCTGTAATGACGCTGTTTCCGGCTCCATTGAAGGTTGTATTTACAAGTTGTCCTGCCCCCACATAAAAATCAACCAAACCGAAGTTGGAAAAATTTCCTGCAACACTCACCGTATGTGTTCGTGCAACAAGTGTGTTGTACCAGAATTTCGCTCCTGTATTTACAGTGATGTTTCCGGTTACGGTAACAGCGAAGTTTGCAGTCGATTTGAATTCCAGAATTCCTGAAACTCCCTGTCCGACATTGATGGTAGCACAGCTGACTGCGGAATTAATATAGATCGTATAGGTGTCCCCGATGTTTGCAATGTCTCCTGCCTGTGGAAATGTACCCGCATTGGTTGCATTACCATAAGCAATTGTTGACCATGTGGTGTTCACATTCCAGTTACCTCCGCTAGTGCGTGAGTAATAGGTAGTCGCATTTGCCGTTCCGATAAGGACTGCTGAAAAAATGAAAATGGCGGCAGCGCATTTCGTTTGCTTTCTAATGCTTTTTAAAATTCCGGTGACAGATTTTTTTGATGCTTTAATCTGGTTGATCAAAGATGTAAACTCGATCATCACCTGTAACTTTGACTTTTTCATCGTAGTGATATTTTGTAAATGAATTTTCAAATTGAAATCTTCTAATATCTTCAAATCAATTTATCGAAAACGAGCCTTTAAAGTTCAGTGTACTTCAATTGGTATTATCCGATGTAAGGTTTTCCGTAATGAAGAAGAAAATGGGTTGCCAGAATAACTAAAACCCTGCAATGCATTGAAAAAAGAAAGTCATCCTCTGAATTGGCCGGATATTTTTTTTGAAAGATTGTGTTTCTTTTTCCCGGATATTATCTCTCGGCAGATCATAAATCCTGAAAACAGCTCGTTGATTACAGAAAAGTCTTCAGATTCTTCTTCATCAAAAATTGAAGATGTTCATACATTCCGGTAGGTGATAAAAGGTTTGTTAAAAATGCCTAATTTTGAAACATCAATCGAACTTGTTATGCCACATTATTTTTCCCTCGGAAAAATTCCTTCCAAACGACATACTCAATTCAGAAAACCGAATGGTGAATTATATGCGGAGGAATTGGTTTCCACGCACGGATTTTCAAGTGTCTATTCACTGATTTATCATTGCTATCCTCCAACCATGGTGAAGGAAATAGGAGAGAGCTATTCGGTGGCGCCAAAAATTGCTTTTCAGCGTTCACTCAAACACCAAAGCTTTGAGGGATTTCATGTTCAGCCTGCTGATGATTTTCTGGATAGCCGCAAACCAGTTCTTGTAAACAATGACTTGCATATTTCATTGGCTTCTCCAAAGAAATCAATGACGGATTACTTTTATAAAAATGCCGATGCTGACGAAGTCATTTTTGTTCATGAAGGAAACGGAACACTGAAAACAATTTACGGATCAATTGAATTCGGATATGGTGACTATCTCGTCATTCCAAGGGGAACTATTTATCAGCTTCATTTTAAATCGGAAGCGAACAGGTTGTTGATTGTTGAATCATTCAGCGCGATTGAAATTCCAAAGAGATACAGAAATCAATACGGGCAGTTTGAAGAACACTCGCCATTCTGCGAACGCGACATACGCTGTCCTGAAAAGCTGGAAACAAATGATGAGAAGGGAAGCTTTAAAGTCAAGATAAAAAAAGAAGGAATGATTTACCCGTATGTGTATGCAACACATCCGTTTGATGCAGTTGGATGGGACGGGAATCATTATGCATGGGCTTTTTCAATTCATAACTTTGAACCAATTACTGGTCGGGTGCATTTGCCGCCACCAACTCACCAGACTTTTGAAGCGCATAATTTTGTGATCTGTTCATTTGTTCCACGCATGTATGATTATCATCCGCTTGCGATTCCTGTTCCATACAATCACAGCAACGTGGATTCCGATGAAGTGTTGTACTATGTAGACGGAGATTTTATGAGCAGGAAAAGTGTAACTCGCGGAATGATTACGTTGCATCCGGGAGGTATTCCTCATGGTCCGCATCCGGGAACTGTCGAAAAGGGAATCGGACAAAAAGAGACCAAGGAACTGGCTGTAATGATTGATACATTTCGTCCGCTTTGGATAACGGAAGACGGTGTAAAAATCATGTCGTCTGACTATTACAAATCATGGATGGAATAATTTCAAAAACAGTGTGATTTACATTGAATTTCAGCGCAAATTTTAACCATGAATTATTTGCAAAATCAATAATAAAATATCATTTTTGGAGAGTCTAACAAATCGTTTTAATATAACCACTTCGTAGCTAATGAAAAGAATTATACTGATCGTCATTTCTTTGTTTGTTTTTTCGTCCACGTATGCGCAAACTGCCGTATTTCATGAAGACTTTGAAAATATTGACAGCATGGTGTCAAGTGGTGTACCAACTTGGTTTCAGGAGTCTACATTTCAGGCAAACGGTTTGTTTTCAATACGTGATACTGTAGCATTAAATGACACTGCATATTTAACTTCGAACACATTCAGTACAACTGGAAATTCAGTTGTCACGTTGTCCTTTAACCAGATCTGCAAAATTAATTTTGGTGATGCAGCCTACCTTGAATATTCTACTGACAATGGAGGAACCTGGCATCAAATTCTGGCTGCTCAGTATTTGGGTGCTTCGGCTTTCAGTACGGTAAGTATATTTAGTTCTACCTCTTACGGTGCTGTGCTTTGGGATCCTGCTAATAATCTTACCGTACCTACCAATGCATGGTGGAAACACGAATTGTTTGATCTCTCAACCGTTATTCCAAATACAGCACAGGCAAAAATCCGGTTTAAACTCGTGGATGGAAACGGATCAGGAAGTTCAGGGAATTATGGTTGGCTGATTGATGATGTGGAAGTACTTGCTGCTCCTCACGAATTAATTCCTCCGCATATTGCATGGGTGCCGCCTGCTTTACAAGGCAGTATTCAGTTTCTCGGACCGTTTACTATTCAGGATACAATTACGGATGCAACAGGAATTGATTCTGCCAGTATTTTTTATACCATAAACGGAGGTGCTACGGTTTGGCTCAGTATGACGCATTTATCAGGCAATATTTGGCAAGGAATTATTCCTCCTGTCAATTCAGGAGATACAATTTGCTATTATGTGAAAGCATGGGATCACAGTACCAACTCATCTGTTTTGCCAACAGCAGGGACACTTTGTATTTATGCAACTACTGGTATTGCATTTCCATACCTTGATGATTTCGAAAGTGCTACTTTATGGACTGCAACAAGTATTGCCGGAAGTATCTGGGAGTTAGGTACTCCGTCCTTTGACTCGACTCATTCCGCTCATTCACCTGTAAATTGCTGGGACGTGGATCTGGATTCGGGTTACATGAATAACACGAATACAATACTCACTTCCCCGACATTTAATTTTGTAGGAGTCTATAATGCAACGTTATCCTTTTGGCGCAATCACAGGAGCCAGATCGTGAACGATGGCGCATACCTTCAATACTCTACTGACGGAGGAGGTAGCTGGGCAGTACTTGGAACAGTAGCTGATCCTTTAGGAACCAATTGGTATAACAGATCAAATCTGAGTACTTCAGGCACACCGGCCTGGGATGGTAATTCACTTGGATGGAAACAATCAAAGTATAAATTATCTGCATTCAATAATCTTGTTGGCCTCGTCCAGTTCAGATTTATTTTCAGATCGAATGGTACGACTACACAAGCTGGTTTTTCAATTGATGATTTTGCAATTGATCTTGCGCCTGGAAGTGATGTTGGCGCTCTTTCAATTGTACGTCCGACTGCATCTGCTCCGGCCGGTATTTCAGATACTGTAAAAGTTGTTATTAAAAATTATGGAAGTCTGGCAGCAACAGGATTTAATGTTTCTTATTCTATTAACGGAGGTACTCCTGTACCTCAATTGTATTCTGCAACATTACCCGCTGCAGGAACCGATACAGTTACCTTTACAACTACGTATGCTGTTCCGCAAGGAACATTTAATATCTGTGCATTCACTTCACTTTCCGGAGATGCAGATAATACCAATGATACAACATGCAAAAACTCTTTTGGAATTCCATTCTTCACCCTACCGTATACCGATAACTTCGACACCGGCTTAACCACTAGTTGGGTTGATAGTTCACGCACGGGAACTAACTGGCAGCTGGGAAATCCTGCATTCGGACAAACTACAGGTACTCATTCAGGAATAAACTCATGGGATGTAAACCTTACGACTGTGTATGGAAATACGGCCCGCTCAGTGCTGACGTCTTCTCTTTTTGATTTTACCGGTATTAACAATGCGAAACTTTCGTTTTGGCAAAACAGAGATGTTGAAACAGGCTGGGATGGAACCAGATTGGAATATTCAACTGATGGCGGAATTAATTGGCAGGTGTTGGGAACACTATTTGATCCGTTGTCTACAAACTGGTACAATGATGCTCAACTTAATTCCAGCCTTCTGCCTGCATGGACAAATAAATCAGTTGATTCAACTACACTCGTTCCGGGATGGATTAAGTCAACGTTTAAATTGGTTCCTCTAAACAGCGCAGGTCCAAATGTGAGATTCAGATTTATATTTACTTCGGATGGTACGGGTCAGAATGCTGGTTTTTCGATTGATGATTTCTTCATCATTCCTCCGTCATCTCTTGACGCCAGCGCTATTAGCATCATTCACCCGGCGGGTTTTGCTGCAGCCGGAGCTTCTGATTCTGTGACTGTGGTTGTTTCCAATGAAGGTACTACTCCGATCTCCAACTTTAATGTTTCTTATTCCATTAATGGAGTTACAACCGGTACTGCCGTGCATGCAAATACGCTGGCACCCGGAGCGAATGACACAATTTCGTTACCATCGTTTATTGTTCCTCAAGGTGCATTCAGTCTCTGCGCATTCACTGAGTTGGCGGGTGATGGTGACAGAACAAATGATACAACATGCACATCGATTCAGGGTGTTCTTAGATTTACACTTCCTTACACTGATAATTTTGATACGGGAACTGTTGCCTGGTTTAATAAATCCTCAGTGCCGGGAACCAATTGGCAACTGGGAACACCTGCTTTTGGTCAGACAACAGGGTCTCATTCTGCTCCCAATTGTTGGGATGTTAATCTTACTTCTGTTTATGGAGCCGATGCAAGAAGTTATTTGGTATCTCCTATGTTTGACTTTACCGGAATCAACAATGCGAGACTTTCATTTTGGCAAAACAGAAATGTTGAAACCGGCTGGGACGGAACAACGCTGCAGTACTCGACTGATGTAGGTCTTACCTGGCAGGAACTGGGAACTGTTTCTCCGGATCCGCTCGCAACAAATTGGTACAATGATGCTCAATTGAATTCCAGCCTGCTTCCTGCATGGACAAATACATCAGTAGATTCATCTACACTTATTCCGGGCTGGATCAAATCAACTTATCGGTTGGCTCCTCTAAACAATGCAGGTCCTAACGTAATGTTCAGGTTTCTTTTTGCTGCAGATGGAACTGGTTTCCGAGATGGTTTTTCAATCGATGACTTTTTTATTATACCGCCACAACCTTTGGACGCAAGTGCAATAGCAATTGTTCGTCCGCCATCTTCTTCTCCTGAAGGCATAACTTCTCCTGTTGTTGTTCAAATTACAAATGTGGGTGCAAATCCGATATCTAATTTCCCTGTTTCCTATTCGATCAACGGTGTTCTGTCAGGAACAGCTACGTATACCGGAACATTGGCTCCTTTCACAACAGATACCATTGTATTACCTTCTTTCGTTTATCCGACAGGCAACTTCGACATCTGTGCATTTACTCAGTTGACCGGTGACGGTGACGGTTCAAACGATACCACATGCCAGACTTTCTTTGGAATTCCGATTCTTGGTGTTCCAACATTTGATGATCTTGAAGGAGCTGATCAACTCTTTACAGTCCAGCCAAGCAATTGGGAATTAGGAACTCCTGCTTCAACAGTAATTGATTCTGCTTACAGCCCGGTGAATGCATGGAAGACCAGGTTGGTTGGAAATTATTCCGGTAATAACAACGACAACTTATATACATCTTTCTTTGACTTTAGTGGTGCGAATGAACCTGAGTTAAAATTCTGGCATTGGTACAATACAGAAGCGAATCCTGATGGAGGTCGTGTTGATATTTCTATTGATGGCGGTTTAACATGGAATACACTGGGTTCAGTAGGTGATACTGCAGCTACCAATTGGTATAACAGAGCAACCATTACGGCATCCGGCAAACCCGGTTGGACAGGAAATTCAACAGGCTATGTTCAGTCAGCTTACAGGTTACATGCACTCAATCATTGGACAGGCGGATTGGTTCAGTTCCGTTTCAATTTCAGTTCGAATGCAACAGTTAATAATAACGGTTGGGCGATAGATAATTTTGAAATCTACAGTCCTTATCCAAACGTAGCTCCGGTTGCTTTGTCTCCGATTATTAATCCGTTCGTTGCGTTGGGTTCTCAAACGCAGGCTGACTCTGTGAAAATCAGTAATAGGGGATCGCTTCCGATAAATTCAGTTGATGTTGAATTGAGAGTAGACGGTTCTAGTTTTGTAACAGATCATATTAATTATTCCACTCCGTTGGTACCGGGAACATCAAGGTGGCATACCTTCTCTTCTCAGTGGCAGCCTCACGGAGGTCATTCCCTTTGCGCAATCACTTCAAACCCAAATGGTGCAACAGATATTAATCCATTGGATGATACACTTTGCATGTATGTAGGAATATTTGATTCTCTCACCGTGACTTTATCAAGTCCGTATTGTAATGACTTCGAAGCCGGCAACGGACAAAATGGTTGGATGCCTCTGAATGCATTTACATTCACGCAATTTGATTCCGAGTGGGATCATGGTACTCCTCAGAAAACATTTATCAGCAATGCTCACAGCGGATCAAATGCCTGGATAACCAAACTGGCAGGTAATTACGGTGCTAGAGATTCTTCGGGTTTATTCAGCCCTGTTTTTGGAGTTGATACAGTGGGTTGTTACCAGTTGAGCTTCTGGCATAATTTCGTTACAGAAACATATCAGGATGGAGGAACTGTTGAGTATTCAATTGACAACGGAACTTCATGGCACCTGATTGGATTTGCCTTCGAGACAGATTGGTTTAATTCACCATACATTACCGGATTGGTTGGAGGACCACCGACTCCGGGTTGGAGTGGTACCACCAATGGCGGATGGATTTATTCAGCGCATTATATCCGGTTTGCAGCTTCGGGTCATGTGATTTTCCGTTTCCGCTTTGGATCTGATCTCACTACCAATGATGAGGGTTGGGCAATTGATGATGTTTGTTTTACGAAAGTTACCAATTGCCTGATTGGAATCAATGAGATTCCTGGCAATACCATCTCGTTAGATCAGAATTTCCCGAACCCTGCTTCAGGCATTACTCATTTCGCATATGCACTTCCTGAACATGGAAAAGTAAGACTTTACATCACCGATGTTCTCGGAAGAGAAGTTGCGCTGCTGGCAAATGAATCACAGGATGCCGGAATGCACATCACTGACCTCGATGTAAAAGACTTTGCTGATGGCATGTATTACTGCACGCTCGAATTCGATAACCAGAAAATGGTGAAGAAGTTT
>JAYTXY010000149.1:0-5973 GCA_043742705.1 Bacteroidota bacterium | reverse complement strand
GGCGGATACAATGTTATATTTAATGCACTCAGTCAACTCGAATGGACAGGTCAACCTGTTTCCATTATGGATTTGGGTTGTGGTGGCGGAGACATGCTTCGTGCAATTGCTAAATGGGCGTTGAGAAATAAAAGAAAAGTTCGGTTGATCGGAGTTGATCGCAATAAAATAATGACTGACTTTGCCACGCAACACTCAAAGGAATTCTCTAACATTCGTTTTGTAACGTTGGATGTCTTTGATGATGCACTCATGCTGGAAAAGGCTGACATCACTATGAATTCTCTTTTCTGTCATCATTTTGATAACGATGAGTTGAGCCATTTGGTGAAAGGGATGTATAAACTTTCTTCACGAGCAGTTATCATCAACGATATTCATCGACACTGGTTTGCTTATCACTCGATTAAAATAATTACTTCTTTATTTTCTAAAACCTTTTTAGTGAAGTACGATGCTCCGCTTTCCGTAGCGCGATCTCTAACAAGAAAAGAATGGAAAGACATTTTGCATTCGGCGGGAATTTCCAATTACAAACTTCGCTGGATGTGGGCATGGAGATGGCAAATCATTATTAAAAAATCTACTGATGGCTGAAGGATCATCAACTGATTTTGATGTAATTATTGTTGGAGGCGGACTTGCCGGACTTGTTGCATCCATCTTGCTTTCCCGTGGAGGAAAAAAAGTTTTACTCATTGAAAAGAAATCGTACCCGTTTCATAAAGTATGCGGAGAATATGTCAGCAATGAAGTTACAGGCTTTTTACAATCACTCGGCTTTGATCCATTTGTGTTCGGTGCATCACGAATTACGAAACTCAGAATCTCAACTCCAAAAGGAAAAAATGTGTTTGCATCACTCGACTTGGGTGGATTCGGATTGAGTCGTTACAACATGGATGAAGCATTGTACCAACTCGCACTCAAAAACAACGTGAATGTGTTGTGTTCAACCAAGGTCAGTGAAATTGTTTTCAATGAAAATTGTTTTACAGTAAAAACAACTGCTGATGCAACGTTTACTTCTGATTTGGTGATCGGCAGTTATGGCAAACGGGATACACTCGATAAAAAACTGAACCGTAGATTTATTCAATCTCACACGGGTTATATGGGAGTTAAATATCATATCAGAACCAATTACGCCATTGATGAAGTAGGGTTGGACAATTTTGAAGGAGGATACTGTGGAATTGTAAAGATTGAAGAGGATAAATACAATCTCTGCTATTTATACAGGCGAAACAACAGTTTCAACTTTAATTCAATTCGTGAACTGGAAGAAAAGGTTTTGTTTAAAAATCCTGTCATCAAAGAATTATTTTCCGGATCAGACTTTTTGCTTCCACAACCGGAGGTAATCAATGAAATTTCCTTTGCACGGAAAAAGCCGGTTGAAAATCATATCTTCATGTGTGGTGATGCAGCTGGATTGATCACCCCACTTTGCGGAAACGGTATGTCAATGGCAATTCATTCAGCAAAATTATTGAGCGAATTAATTTTGGATTCTAAAATACTTGATGCTGCATCAATTTCTATTCAAAAGAGAATGCAACTTGAGCAAGACTATCAAAGAACATGGAATCAAAATTTTAGCAAACGTTTATTGATCGGCAGAACCATTCAAAAACTGTTCGGTAATCCGCTGCTTACAGGAGCAAGCATCAGAAGTATTCATGTAATGCCCAAGCTTGAACGCTGGCTTATTTCAGCAACGCACGGAAAGCCAATTGAAAATGTATAAATCATTCGATCTAAAACTTTGAACATTAAATATCCAACTAATGAACAAATGAACCATTGAACTTCAGACTCCCAACTTTAAAAGATTATCTTTGCACAAAATCACATTCCGTGATTTTATATTTCACTAAAAATTTCCGTTAAGATACATTATGCCATTTCAATCATTAAAAATTATTGACCCCATTCTAAAAGCTCTAAAAGAAGAGGGTTACACCGTTCCCACACCGATTCAAAAGCAAGCCATACCAATTGTTTTGAACGGCACCGACTTATTAGGATGCGCTCAAACGGGAACCGGAAAAACTGCAGCGTTCGCTATTCCGATTCTTCAGTTGTTAAGCGCAAATAAAACGCACGACAGGAAAAGAAAGATTAGAAGCCTCATCGTTACTCCAACCAGAGAACTTGCTATCCAGATCGAAGAAAGTTTTAAGAACTATGGAAGACATACAGGACTTTCCTGTACAGTTGTGTTTGGAGGAGTAAATCAAAATCCACAGACACAGGCTTTCCAACGTGGTGTTGATATTCTTGTTGCTACACCGGGAAGATTACTTGATTTGATGAGCCAGGGATTTATTTCATTAAAGGATATCGAGATATTTGTACTCGATGAAGCAGATCGCATGCTTGACATGGGTTTTATCCACGATGTGAAGAAATTACTTGCTGCTCTTCCGAAGAAACGTCAATCACTTTTCTTCTCGGCTACCATGCCACCTGAAATTGTAAAACTGGCTGATACCATTTTGCACAATCCTCAAAAAGTGGAAGTGACTCCGCCTTCTTCAACAGTTGACATCATTAAACAATCCATCTACTTTGTTGACAAAGGAAACAAGAACTCTTTGTTGGTGGAAGTTTTGAAAGACAAGAACATTAAAACTGCATTGGTTTTTACACGTACCAAACACGGAGCGGATAAAGTCGTAAAGATCCTTGTAAAGCATCACATAAAAGCAGAAGCCATTCATGGCAACAAAGCACAAAATGCTCGTCAGCGTGCGTTGAGTAATTTCAAAGCACAAACTACGCGTGTGTTGGTTGCAACCGACATCGCAGCTCGTGGAATTGACGTAGATGACCTTGGTATGGTGATTAATTACGAAATGCCGAATGTAGCGGAAACGTATGTGCATCGTATTGGAAGAACCGGCAGAGCAGGAGCAAACGGAACTGCACTTTCATTCTGTGATGCAGAAGAGAAAGCTTACTTACGTGACATCGAAAAACTGATCTCAAAGAAAATTCCTGTTGTTGAAGATCATCCTTTTCCTTTGATGAATCACAATCCTGTACCTGCGCCAAAGCAACAACAGGGACGCGGAAATCATGCGAGACCTAAACCAACAGGTGGTCATCATAAACCTGCGGGAAGTGGTCACAAGTCTTCAGGAAGCAGTAACAACAAAAAGAAATGGCATGGAAGACCGGGAAATTCTCAGCGATAGAAAAAAAATTGACAGAAAACAATAAGCAGTAGACAAAAATTCTAAGAACAAAGCACCAAACTTTGAACTCAGAACTTTGAACTAAGAGTTTTGAACTTCATCATTCATTTTCATCTGTATTGACAAAACAAATTTACTGTTAAGAGAAAATTTAAAGTTTCCTGTTTTCACTAATTCTTTTGTAATGGGATACTCATTTAAAGCAATAGCGAATTCGTGGGCAATTGCTGACGTCTCTTTGCTTCTCAACGTACGACCTTCATTCAACTCGAGGTTGAACTGGTACTTGCAATTTTTTCTGTTGCTGGCTTTTTCAAAATCAATTTTATCCATTTCAAGAAGCTGTACTTCCCCGTTCTTGGCGGCAGTTCTTAATTTCATGGAAATAAGAGGTAAAAATTTATTCCAGACAGATTGATAGATATTCAGATTGCTCATGGTCACAAGGTTTCTTGGCACAAAGATGAACAACCTTAATTGATTTTTGCCAATCGAAAACGAAAATTTTTAAAAAATGGTTCTGACTGCAAATGCGTTTTCAGCCCGACTCTCCGTATTTTATTAATACTTTTGAATGTTGATTTATGACTATGTCCGGACGTCTTTTCGTTGATGTGATTTTACCGCTTGCACTCCCACGTTTGCTCACGTATTCTGTTCCCGCTGAACTGATAGCTGAAGTTGCTCCGGGAAAGCGTGCCATTGTTCCGTTAGGCAAACAGAAAATTTATTCAGCAATCATTCGTACTCTCCATAATAATACTCCCGGTTATGAAACAAAAGACATTCATTCTGTTCTTGACGATCATCTTGTTG
This sequence comes from Bacteroidota bacterium, assembly GCA_043742705.1. Classification (GTDB taxonomy): domain Bacteria; phylum Bacteroidota; class Bacteroidia; order AKYH767-A; family 2013-40CM-41-45; genus JAPLDA01. The sequence goes on along the minus strand of JAYTXY010000149.1, from coordinate 1,954 downwards.
TAAATGAAATACAGTTTAGATTGTGGGATTGGATCACTGCATATTATATGTGTCATCCCGGTGAAGTGATGAACAGCGCGCTTCCTGCAGCGCTTAAACTTCAGAGTGAAACCAAGGTTATATTGAATTCAGAGTTCGATCACGAGCATGAAAAGCTGACTGATCGGGAATACATTATTTACGAAGCACTGCTGATTAAACCTTCTATCTCTTTGCCTGAAGCTGCTGCTATTCTTCATAAAAAGTCTGCGCACGGAGTTATAAAAAGTTTGATTGAGAAAGGTGTAGTGCTTGTTGAAGAAGAAATCAGTGAACGCTACAAAGCACTGAAAGAATCAAGGATTCAATTAGGCGAAGAAGGTAAGGACGAAGAAAAGCTGAAGGAGCATTTCAGCCAGTTGGAAAAGCGTTCTCCAAAGCAACTTGAAATGTTGATGGCTTTTATGAAAGCGCTTTTTGAAAATCCAGATCGGAGTTTTGTGAAAAAGAGCGAACTGATGAAAATGACGGCTGCATCAGCTTCAGCATTAAATGGTTTACTGAAGAAAAATATCCTCGAAGAATTTGTTGTCAATGTTGACAGGATGGAAGTGGAGTCGAAAGAATTGAAGACCCCGAATCCATTGAGTGATTCGCAGCAAAAAGCATTTGAGGAAATAAAGAAGGGATTCACAGAGCATGATGTAACGTTGCTTCATGGTGTAACATCAAGCGGAAAAACAGAAGTGTATATTCATCTCATTGAAGAGACAATTAAAAAGGGAAAACAGGTTTTGTATTTACTTCCGGAGATTGCGTTGACTACACAAATCATCAGTCGCCTCAGAAAACATTTTGGAGAAGCTGTGGGTGTTTATCATTCACGTTATAGTACAAATGAGCGCGTGGAGATATGGAACCATGTTCTCAAATTTAATCCTGTCGCACATACAAAATCGCAGATTGTGTTGGGCGCTCGTTCCGCGATGTTTCTTCCTTATTCTGATCTCGGGCTTATTATTGTTGATGAAGAGCATGACTCTTCGTACAAACAGACTGATCCTGCTCCCCGTTACAATGCACGCGATACTGCAATTGTACTTGCAAAATTCCACGAAGCAAAAACGCTTCTTGGTTCTGCCACGCCTTCCATCGAAAGTTTTTACAATGCGTCTCAGCAACGATACGGTTTGGTAGAAATGACGGAACGGTTCGGAGGAGTTCAGATGCCTGAGATTCGGGTGACAGACGTAAAAGAGGCAACACGAAAAAAAATGATGAAGTCTCACTTCACTCCGGTTTTAATGGATGCGATCAGTGAAGCATTGGAAAATAAGGAGCAGGTTATTCTCTTTCAGAACCGAAGAGGATTTGCGCCTTATCTTGAATGTGACAACTGTGCCTGGATCCCGCATTGTGAAAATTGTTCGGTAACACTTACGTATCACAAGCAATCACATCAGTTGAAATGTCACTACTGTGGATTTGTGCAGATGCCACCTTCAGTTTGCCAGAAATGCGGAGATCATCACCTTGAAGTAAAAGGATTCGGAACAGAGAAGATTGAAGAGGATATTGCGTTGCTATTTCCCGATGCACGAGTTGCAAGAATGGATTTAGACGTAACGCGCACTCGACTTTCTTTTCATAAAATCATCACTGATTTTGAAGAGCAACGGATTGACATTTTAGTGGGAACGCAAATGGTTACAAAAGGTCTCGACTTTGACAATGCAAGCACAGTTGGAATCATTAATGCAGATCAGCTTCTTAATTATCCTGACTTTCGAGCGTTCGAACGTAGTTACCAACTAATGGCGCAGGTTAGTGGTCGTTCCGGCAGAAAACAAAAGCGCGGGAAAGTGATCATTCAAACTCAGCAACCGGATCATTGGGTAATCGCAGACGTGGTGGAAAATAATTACAAAGCATTTTACGAACGTGACCTTTTCGAACGGCAGAAATTTCATTATCC
>JAYTXY010000148.1:0-3609 GCA_043742705.1 Bacteroidota bacterium | reverse complement strand
TGCATAATAAATTACGGTTGGGTTTGTAATTGTATCAGGGTTGCATTTAACACCCATCAGGCTGAGTCCATAACCAATGGAAGCGATTCCTGTTGTGTTGTTGGATACCGCATCAGCAATACCTGCGCAATGAGTACCGTGTGTTTGAAAACTGTTAGTTGCTGTAGCCGGAGGTTTTGGATCCCCATCAAAATCGGCAACATCATAACCGTTTATATCGTCTACATAACCATTGCCGTCATCGTCCATATTGTTGCCCGGAATTTCGCCCGGGTTTATCCACCGGTTTGCGCTCAGGTCCTGATGATCGAGTCGGACTTCATCATCCACAATTGCAACTTTTACACTGCTTCTTCCTGTACTGAGGTTCCAGGCATTGTATGCATTTATTTTTCCCAAAGCATATTGATTTCCAATCAATGGATCGTTAGGAGCCAATGAAATTCTGCGGACAGGAATTTTCTCAGCATATTCAACGATACCGATTTCCCCGAATGCCTTAATCAAGTCTTCGATCTGATCTTTCTGACGAAATAAAATTTTATAGCAACGTTCAAGCTTAGCGGACTTTATTCGCGGAAACGCTTTTCGTATCGAATAAATTTCAAAGCGATTCATCAATATTGAAAATGTTTCAGGATACGGAACAGGATGCGTTGCATCGTAGTCGGGTAATGTTGCTGTTACTCCGTCTTTCAGTTTCAAATAAAGTTGTCCGTCCCAATAATCCTTCGAAACTGTTTGCGCAAAAGAAGATGCAGTTATAAGGCAGAAAATAAAGAAGCTTAGTAAAGTTTTAGTTTTCATTGCAGAGTATCGTACAGTTGTTTCGATTTAGTTGAGAGTTGATGAAAGGATAACAAGTTAAGTTTTAGCAGCAATATTTTGCTTCGAAACTCAAACCCGATTGATTAAAACATTGTTGGAATTATGAGCGATCAGGAAATATCTCCCGTTTACTTTTTTTACGGGGAAATTGAGAACGCCAAAGATATATTTTCCCTCTCTGTATTAGTAATTGTTTCAGAAAAAATGTCTCCTGCTTCATGCTTTACACAGAATTATTGCCTGAAATCAAACTGACTGGCTATCCTGCACTTCCCATCAGTTTCTCCAGTGAATTTTCATACAATTCCTTCGCTTCCGTGATATGAAGAAACGATTCATCATCAATGAGGATTTCTCCGCCAGTGACTGTGCCCAGGTTGGAAAACTCAAGGTCGCTTGCTGCGAGGATGTCTACGAAATCATCCAGCTTTTCTTCGCTCACTGAAACAACAACACGGCTTTGCGCTTCTCCAAAAAGAAATGCATCCGCTCTGCAGTCGAAATCAGTTTCAATGTTGAAACCCAGGTTGCGCGGCATTGCAGATTCTGCAAGCGTGACAAACAATCCTCCATCACTCACATCATGCGCAGACTCAATTAATTTTTTCTGAATTAATTTTTTTACCACACCTTGAACTAAAAATTCTGTATCAAGATTAAAATGTGGAGCCGGAGAATTTTTCAGACCATGAAATGAATACAAATATTCTGAAGACGAAATATCATCCACCGATTCACCAATCAGAAAAATCCTGTCACCTTCCTTTTTAAAATCCAGTGTCATGTAATTGGATTTATTTTTCAGGACGCCAAGCATTCCAATCGTTGGAGTTGGAAACACCGGACCTTCATCGGAACTCTGGTTGTAGAAACTCACATTTCCACCTGTAACAGGAGTATGAAATTTCCGGCAGGCTTTTGACATTCCTTTGATGGACTGAACAAATTGCCAGTATACTTCTTTGTTATATGGATTTCCGAAGTTCAAACAATTGGTGATGGCAGAAGGTTCTCCTCCGGAACACACAATGTTACGCGCTGCTTCAGCAACAGCAATGGCACAACCTGTTTCAGGATCAGCATATACATAACGTGAATTACAATCAACCGTAAGTGCAATGGCTTTGTCAGTACCTTTAATATTTACAATTGCAGCATCAGACGGAGCATTGGTCGTCATGTTCACCGTTCCAACCATAGAATCATATTGATTGTACACCCAGCGTTTGGATGCAATGTTCGGATGACTGAGAAGAAATTTTGCTGCTTCTCTCAGATCATTCGGCTCTTCAATAGAATTGATGTCAAATTTTTTATTTTCAGAAATGTATTTCGGCTGAGAATATTCGCGCTGATACACCGGAGCACCACCACCTAACACAAGCTCTTCTGCAGGAACATCAGCAACAAGTTCATCGTGCATGTAAAAATGCAAACGCTCGCCACGTGTTACTTCACCAATGACTACACAGTTCAGATCCCATTTCTCAAAAACTTTCTCCACTTCTTTCTCTCTTCCCTTTTTCACTATGATGAGCATACGTTCCTGCGATTCACTCAACAGAATTTCCCATGACAGCATATGCGTTTGTCGCGTAGGAACTTTGTCAAGCTGAATTTTCATTCCGTGCTTTCCCTTCGCTGACATTTCTGAAGTAGAACAGATAATTCCCGCAGCGCCCATGTCCTGCATGCCAATCACAGCACCCGTTTCAATCACTTCAAGTGTGGCTTCGAGTAATAATTTTTCTGTAAACGGGTCGCCAACCTGAACGGATGGAAGATCATCGGCGGAATCTTCGTGCAAATCACCGGAAGCAAACGTAGCTCCGTGAATGCCGTCCTTCCCTGTCGCAGAACCAACGATGTACACAGGATTTCCGATACCGTATGAAATCGCGGAAACTGTTTTTCCGACTTTCACAATTCCTGCACTCATGGCATTCACAAGCGGGTTGATGTTATAACAATCATCAAAGAAAACTTCTCCGCCAACAGTAGGAATACCAAATGCATTTCCGTAATCACCGATTCCTTTCACCACGCCACGCACCAATGCTTTTGTCTTTTCAGATTGCGGATTTCCGAATCGCAGGGAATTTAACTGTGCAATTGGTCGTGCACCCATTGTAAAAATATCGCGGTTGATTCCGCCAACTCCGGTAGCTGCGCCCTGGTAAGGTTCAATAGCAGAAGGATGATTGTGCGATTCAATCTTGAACGCACAGGCAAGGTCATCACCAATGGATACCAATCCTGCATTTTCTTCTCCGGCTTTCGCCAACATGTGCGGTCCTTCTTTCGGCAAAGTCTTCAGCCATACAATGGAATTCTTGTACGAACAATGCTCACTCCACATCACACTGAAGATACTCAACTCAGTGAAATTCGGAGTGCGTCCTAAAATTCCACAAATACGATCAAATTCTTCGGGAAGAAGCCCGAGACTTTTTGCGTTTTCAGTTGTTACGCTTATTTCTTCTGTGACATTGGACATGGGAAAATAAATTGACAGGATTAATCTGAAGTCAAAAGTACTGATAATTTAGAATTTCTATTTTTGAGGAATCATCTTTAATTTTCCGTTATTACATTCTCCGTGGAGATCATTCTCGTCATTTTATACACGCTTTTATTTCTATTCCTGATCAGGAAATGGAAGTTTTTTTCACTGGAAGAAATTCAGCCGAAATATATTTCTCTCATCTTTCTTCTGAAAGTCGTTGCAGGTTGCTGCCTCGGTCTTGTCTATACACATTATTACACGAACCGATACACCGC
>JAYTXY010000147.1:0-9329 GCA_043742705.1 Bacteroidota bacterium | reverse complement strand
TTCTTAGTTAATTCAAAATAGCAAGCTAATCCGTTTAATGTTTATCCCCTGAATCATCCATTTCCATATCTGCGCCATATTTTTTTGACCAACCAGCATACTCCTCTTCAGACATCTTATTTAATTTCTCCGTAACAAAAGCAGTGATCGCCCATATTTTTTCATCCGAATGTGTAGGACCGTAAGCCGGCATACTTGTCATCTTGATCCCATTTTTAATGATCCAGAAAAATTCAGCAGGATCTTCCTCCTTTTTGTGCTTATAAATTTGAGGTGGCTTTGGATAAAGACCTTCCGTCATCTCTGAAGGTTTTGTACCCGGAGCGCCATGACAAGCCACACACATTTCATTGTAATGAGTAAACCCTTCAATGATCAGTGATGAATCATTAATATTTCCGGGAATCTTGATGCCCTTTATTCGTGCATCAATGGAACTGTGTGTAGTTGTCCGTATGATTGATTTTGTAATTGAATTGTGGGGAGTCAACTGGCTAATGTCATATATTCCTGATCTGATATAGATAATAAAACCGGCTGTGATCATCAGGAGTGTTACTACTGCTGTCAAGACTATCTTTTTCATTCCATCAGGTTTATTAAATGCGAATTGATTTCTCTCTTTCAAATATACTTAAGTAAATACAGACAGCCGTAAAAAACAAAACCCGTTCCGCAGAATACGAAACGGGTTCTGTAAAATAGTTTACCCTTTTATTTTGATACTGAAAACCGCTGGCGGGTTACTTCACCGTTATTTTCCATTTCTAAAATGTAAATTCCATCGATCAATTGAGAAGTATTCACGTTCACAGTATTCATTCCTTCTTCTGAATTATTCACCATGGACAACACGTGTTGTCCGATCAGGTTGAGTACATTGATCTTAATTTTTCCGCTGGTTGAACTTGAGAATTCAACGCTAAGATTTTCTTTCGCTGGATTTGGATAAAGATTCAGTGATTGTTTGACCGGACTTAATTCCAGTCCCGAAATTCTTCCGTGCTCCATGGCAAATATTGATCCGCTAAGTTCAACACGCAATGTATAGCACAATGAAGCATTAAACGCTCCTTTGTATCCGCTTACCCTTATTTTCCAGGTTCCTACGGTGTTGGTATTATAAACAATCGTTTCTGCTGTTGTTCCCCTTGTTTGAGAAATCGCCACATAATTACCATTGTTCGGGTAGAGTTGAACATCATAATCCGCCGGAAGATTTGTCAGCGTAATTTTAATATTGTGCAACGCTGTTGTATTTGTAAATCTAAACCAATCAAATTCTCCTGTTGGATTTATTAGTCCGGTAACATCAGTTGCTACGGCAATAAGTGCAGTCTGATTTTTTGAATTGTTCGGTTCATACGCATCAGAACAACCTGCAGTTTTTGTTGCAAACAAGCTGGAAGAAGTAAATGATGAAGAACCTCCTGAACAAACGGTTTGTATCTGCCACTCATAATTTGAACCCGGTGTTAATCCCGCTGCAGGAAATGAAGTTGCTGAAGACAACGCTGTTCCTGTTGACCAGGTTGATGTTCCAACAATACGATATTGAATGTTGTAACTCACCGCTCCTGAAACACTTCCCCAGTTGAATGTTGCAGAAGATGTGGTGATCACAGTCGTGCTCAGATTTCCCGGTGCATTGCAAGGAGGAGTTAATGTCGTAAACAAAGTTGATGATGTAAACGCTGAACTTCCACCCGAACAAACGGTCTGAATCTGCCATTCATAATCTGAAGTTGCACTTAATCCTGATGCAGGAAATGAAGTTGCCGAAGACAACGCTGTTCCTGTTGACCAGGTTGATGTTCCAACAATACGATATTGAATGTTGTAACTCACCGCACCGGAAACACTTCCCCAATTAAATGTTGCCGCAGAAGTGGTGATTGCACTCGTGCTCAGGTTGGACGGTGCACTGCATGGTGGTGCAGGTGTTGTAAACAGTGTAGATGAAGTAAACGAAGAACTTCCGCCTGAACAAACCGTTTGTATCTGCCATTCATAATTTGAAGTTGCACTTAATCCTGATGCAGGAAATGAAGTTGCGGAAGACAGCGCTGTTCCTGTTGACCATGTTGATGTTCCTACAATGCGATATTGAATATTGTAACTCACCGCACCGGAAACACTTCCCCAGTTGAATGTTGCAGAGGAAGTGGTGATTAAAGTTGTACTCAAATTTGTCGGAGCATTGCAAGGCGGAGTAAGTGTTGTAAATAATGTAGATGAAGTAAACGCTGAACTTCCACCCGAACAAACGGTCTGAATCTGCCACTCATAATTTGAAGTTGCCGTCAATCCGTTTACAGCAAAAGAAGTTGCCGGTGGTGTTGCTGTTCCCGTCAACCATGTCGATGCTCCTACAACGCGATACTGAATATTATAACTCACCGCTCCGGAAACACTTGCCCAGTTGAATGTTGCGGAAGAAGTAGTAATAGAACTTGTGCTCATATTCGTAGGAGCATTGCACGTAGATGCCGGATAAGACGCACATAATTTAAATGTTCCGTTGGTGTTATTTGAGTAAGACCAGAATCTTACCCATAAAGTTGCTCCGGGAGTTTGTCCGGTCAAAGCTATCATCGGCATGTATCCGTTCGTTCCGCTTCCATCATCCTGGCATGCAAGAAGTGTCATGGACGAACATGTTCCTGAGTAGATGGCCATAGCGCCATCCGTCATCGTAAGATTATCTGAACCAAAGGTGATAGCTCCGCCTGCAGGCACAATCGCGCTGAACCAAACATCACCTCCTGCATAACTTGCACAACCGGGAGCGGGAATTCCTGTTCCAGTCGTTGCTGTTGCATTCAGGTTTGAGAATGTTGTATACACACAAGATGAGTTAACCGATATTGGAGTTGCACTGCATGGATTATCATTCGTTGGCGGAACCGATGCTGTAAACAATGTAGAAACTGTCCATGATGAATTACCGCTCGTACAAATGGTTTGCACCTGCCATTCATAATTTGCATTCGTAGTCAATCCACTTACATTGTAAAAAAGATTTGTAGTTGTACCCGTTATCCAGGTTGATGCTCCGACAATACGATACTGAATGTTGTAGCCTTGCGCACCGGTAACTGACGACCAGTTGAATGTCGCAGACGTTGTTGTGAGATTAGAAGTAACCGGTCCCAACGGAGAAAGGCATGTAGTTCCGGAACAAGAAGTAAGGCATGTTGCTGCATTGAATTTATTCAGGATCACAGTTCTTGGCTGTGAACCGAATCCATTGTTAAAGTTAATTCCAACACCACTTACAAGATGGCAGTAACTCATGATAGTTCCACCGTTTGTGGGAGTCGGTGCAGCACTGCAACTTCCTTCGTACCCATAACCGGCAGTAGGTCCGCAATTATCAATCGCTGTGTTGTTGCCGTTCCACACACAAGCATGAGTATGACGAGATCCCATGAGATGTCCTTGCTCATGTGTAACCACTTCAACCGACCAGGAATATGTCGGAACATTATTATAGCCGGTGGAAACTCCGGAATAACACATGCTGTTATCCAAATTTGAATTACACAAACCACTGAAGCCAGCTGCAATACCACCTCCGCCCGCAAGACCGATCAGGTGACCTAAATCACCGTTGAACGAATTCCGGTTTGTCTGGAAATCACTTAGCAACGCAGAAGTGGTGGTCGATACATAAGGACTTGCTGTACTCCATACATACAACTGAGTGAGTGTAACAGGAATTGAATCGTTAGTATAAATAATTGCACTTTGATTGAATAGCCCGGTGAGGTAATTGGTCACGTTGGTCACGCTTCCTTTATTCTGGTACAAATCATAATTTGATTCCCAATAAAGGCGGATGCAATTTGTTGTAGCAACAGCAGCAGAAGTTGCACGACTAAGTTCAGCAGATGTATATCCATTACCGTCATCACTTGTAGAACATTCTATTTTAGGAGGAGTATTCAGGTTACGATCGTTGTAAAGAATATGCATGCTCCGTGACTCATTCTCAAGTTTTCCCAACACGAAATTCCCTTCAGAAGAAGAAATTGTTCCCATCACTTCATTTTCAAAAATACTGATCGCTGCAAGTGAAGAATTATCTCCTTTGATAATTCCCCAGTAGTAAGCGCCAGCTTCGTAGGCAACAGGACGATCTTTATCACTTGTCACCACGGAAAAATCCGGGGAAAAGAAATTCGTTTTGAAAAGTTCAAGTTCAAGGTTCTGACCTGAAGCAGTAGGAATTGAAAACAATACGTTGTCAGGCTTTGTTCTCAAAATGGTTTGCACATCAGCAGCACGAAACTCCATCACTGTTGCATTCCTCACCGTGCCTTTTAATTCATCACTTCGTTGCGATGAAGCAGCCGTCACATCAAATAATTTCACTTCCCGAAATTTTGAACTGAGTGATTTTCGTTCATTGATTTTCTGCGCAACCGGTTTTAAATTTTCTGCAAAAGAAACTGTTGCAAACAGAATGCACAAAATGAAGGCGTACGTTTTTCCCATTGGTAGTTTATTTTTATTTCAGTAGTGGAAATGTGACCGGGCAACTCTTCTCTATTCAAAAGATTTGTTTGCCCTGAATTCGTTACGTGTAAAGGTGAACCTGAATTCTGTTTGCCGAATGAACGGCTTCCAATAGTCCAAAATCAGTTCCCAGTGCGTATGTAAGTTGTTTCATCCTTTCCGTAGAAATAGCTGTTTTTCATATTGGAAAGAATGAATTTTTTCAATTCATCACTGGTTGCAAAATGCTCATCAATGTTCTCTGTAATCTCTGCAAGTGTCAGCATTCCTTCGGTGGCAATGTCCATTTTATAGAGGTAATATTGCTTTGCAGAAGCCTCCGGATTATTCTCCCAAAGATTAAGAAACGTTGCTCCACCCACTATAGAAGCAAAGGCAAGATACTTCTGCGTTTCCTTGTCTTTTGACTTTTTATTCGATTTCTCAATACTGTAAGAAAACTCATCTTTTTTCGTGATCTTAAAGCTCTCGTCCTGATTACTGCGGGCTTCCCAGGTTCCCAGCAGTTTCGGATTAATTTTCACGGAAGGATTGTCAATCGGAACTTCCGACTCATACGGGCAACCGCTGAACACAAAAAACAAAGCAAGTAGACTGATAATGGAGAGTAATTTTTTCATAGTTGATAGTTCAAAGTTTGTTTTCCGAAACTACCATTTATAATTCACAATTATAATTCATAATTTATTATTCATAAATCACTTAATTTGATCCTTTAAAAATCGCCTGAACAATAAATTGATCGGGAACTAATTAAAATGTCATGCGCGTTAGATTTACTATTATCTTCTTTCTGATTATCGGATCGGTTTTCCTGCTCGAAGCGACAAGCTGTTCTCCGGGCAATCAATCAGGTGTAAATAATTCTGATACTTCTTCAACTTCACTTGCTGAATTGTTTGAAGATGAACATCTGTGGACAGCTCCTGATACTGCTTCTATTCCGAAAAATGACGAAGGAAAATTAATCTGGTACGGTCGCAGATTGATGATTCATACCGCCAAATATTTCGGACCCAAAGGTTCACTCTCTCATTCCACCAATGGCTTGAGTTGTCAGAATTGTCATCTTGATGCAGGCACAAGACCTTATGGGAACAATCTTGGAGCTGTGAATTCAACGTATCCTAAATTTTTGCCTCGTGCCGGTTCTGTTGTAACTATTGCAGAGAAAATTAATGAATGTTTTTCGCGAAGCCTGAACGGAACACAGATTGATACAGCAGGGAAAGAAATGAAAGCATACCTGACATATATTAAATGGTTGGGAAAAGATTTTAAGAAAGGTGATGCTGGTTCAGGAGGAATCAAGGCGCCTAAATTTATTAATCGTGCAGCCGATCCTGAAAAAGGGAAACTGCTTTTTGATCAGCTCTGTTCGCGGTGTCATGGCAATGACGGACAAGGACAACTTGTTGTTGATGTGCTAAAAGATGAAAATAAACAGCAAGGTGGAAATGCAACCACAGATGATTTATATTATTACCCGCCATTATGGGGAAGTCATAGCTTTAACGGTGTAGCCACGTTGTACAGGCTGTCAAAGTTTGCAGGATTTATACAGAACAACATGCCCTATCCGATGGACTATAAGACGTCCATTTTAAAAGACGAACAGGCATGGGACATTGCGGCTTATGTGAACAGCCGTGAGCGCCCGATAAATGATCACAGCAAGGACTACATTGACTTCTCAAAAAAACCGTTCGATTTTCCTTTCGCACCGTACGCGGATAAGTTTACTGAAGAGCAACACAAGTTCGGGCCATACACAGAAATGCCTTCAGCAATGAAAAAACATTAGTCGCTGTGAGAACTTACCTGCTAATAATTTTTGCCTGTATATTTTTAGTTGGCTGTTCAGAGTCAAACAAGGAATCCCAAAAGGAATCATCCGCCTCGGCGGATGAACTGGTAAATGCAGCAGGCAAGAAGAATATGATTCTTCTTACTGACCGTCCTCCGAACTTTGAAACTCCGCTGCGTTATTTCAAGCAAGATTATACTCCTAACGATGTCTTTTTCGTGCGCTGGCATTTGTCCGGGTTACCATCCTCTGTTGATAAAGATTCATTCCGTCTTCGTGTTACAGGAGATGTAAAAAATCAGTTATCACTTTCACTGAATGACCTGAGAACAAAATTCAAATCCACATCACTGGTTGCATTGGCTGAATGTGCCGGCAACTCCCGCAGCTTTTTCGATCCGCGTGTGCCGGGTGGACAATGGAAAAACGGAGCGATGGGAAATGCACGATGGACCGGTGTGAAAGTGAAAGATATTCTTGACGCTGCCGGTGTGAAGCCGGGAGCATTTGATGTTTCATTCAATGGAATGGATGAACCACCTTTACCATCCGTTCCTGATTTTGTAAAATCGCTTAGTATTGATCACGCAACTGATGGTGAAGTGATGATTGCATACGAGATGAACGGAGAACCGATTCCTCTGCTGAACGGTTTTCCACTAAAACTTGTTGTGCCTGGCTGGTATGCTACCTATTGGGTAGGAATGCTCAATGAAATAAAAGTATATCCTGATACATTTAAAGGTTACTGGATGCAGAAAGCATATTTAGTTCCTAAGAATGTGCGTAACGGAAATGAGAAGCCAGACTCGCTCGCTAAGGAAACAGAACCCATTCATAAACTTGATATACGTTCAATCTTTGTTTCACCCGAACCGAATGCAGAGATCGACATTAATAAGAAATGTGAATTAGAAGGTTTGGCTTTTGATGCTGGCGACAGTATTGTAAAAGTTGAAATCTCAACAGATAATAAAACATGGATGACAGCGAACCTCTGTCCTTTCATTAGTAAATATTCCTGGCGAAGATGGAAATATGAGTGGACTCCTTCCGCTGCAGGCACATACAACTTGCGCGTAAAGGCAACCAATGCTATCGGAGAAACGCAGCCGGAGCATCAATGGAACAGAAGCGGCTACATGCGAAATGAAATTGAAACGCTGGAATTAAAAGTAAAGTAAGTAACACAATGAAGCATTTAATAAATTTTATTTTTATCTGTTTAATCATGCTCTTTGCTTCATGTACGGAAAGAGAAAACACCAGACAGAATGCAAACAGTAATGCAAAAGACAGCGTTGACCTTAAATCATTATTCAGCGATGCATCTGGAGAAGCAGAATTTAAAACACAGTGCATCACATGCCACTCTCTTCGTTATATACAAATGCAGCCACCGTTTCCGAGAAAGACATGGGAAAAAATTGTGGACAAGATGATAAAGAATTTCGGAGCTCCCATTCCGGATTCTTCTGCGAAAGCTATTGTGGATTATTTGGTATCCATAAAAGGGAATCAATAGTTTTACAATCCGCAATCAAAAATCCGCAATTCGAAATCTTCTCTTCATCCCGCCCACCCTTCTCTATCAAGGCTTCTATACTGAATTGCTTCAGCAAGATGTTCTGTTTTGATATCTGTGCTGTTATCGAGATCAGCAATTGTCCGTGACACTTTTAATATTCTGTCGTAAGCACGGGCAGAAAGTCCGAGTCGTTCCATGGCTGTTTTTAAAAGCTGCGTCCCTTCATCAGAAATTTTACAAACGGTTCTTAGCATCTTCGATCCCATTTGTGAATTGCTGTAAATACCGTTTGTTCCGGTGAAACGAACTTCCTGGATTTGTCGCGCTTTAATTACTCTTTCACGGATTGTTTCACTCTTTTCTGAAGAACGATTCGAAGTAAGTTCGCTGAAAGCGACAGGAGTTACTTCAAGATGAATGTCGATACGATCGAGCAGCGGACCGGAAATTTTGTTGAGGTATTTCTGCACAACTCCCGGCGCACACACACACTGTTTTTCCGGATGATTGTAATACCCACACGGACAAGGATTCATGCTAGCCACCAACATGAACGAAGCAGGATACTCCACAGAAAATTTCGCACGAGAAATTGTCACCGTCCTTTCTTCCAAAGGTTGCCGCATTACTTCTAACACTGTTCTCTTAAACTCAGGCAACTCATCCAAAAATAAAACTCCGTTATGAGCAAGAGAAATTTCTCCGGGCTGTGGAAATCCTCCACCACCAACCAATGCAACGTCACTGATAGTATGATGCGGAGAGCGAAATGGACGTGTTGAAACCAATGATGCTTCTTTTCCAAGCTTACCTGCAACAGAGTGAATCTTTGTTGTTTCTAATGCTTCATGTAATGATAACGGAGGAAGAACTGTGGGCAACCTTTTTGCAAGCATTGTTTTTCCTGCTCCGGGAGGTCCGATTAAAATTACATTGTGTCCTCCTGCTGCTGCAATTTCCAATGCGCGTTTAATATTTTCCTGTCCTTTCACATCAGCAAAATCAAATTCAGCTTTGCACTGGCTTGCCATAAATTCTTCTCGCGTGTTGACGATGGTTCGCTCTAACTTTCTATCTCCATTAAAGAATTCAACAACTTCAGAAATAGTTTCCACTCCATACACTTCAAGTTCGCTAACGATGGCTGCTTCGCGCGCGTTTTGTTTCGGGAGGATAAATCCTTTGAACCCTTCGATGCGTGCCTGGATGGCAATCGGCAAAACTCCTTTGATGGGCTGCAGTCCTCCGTCAAGAGAAAGTTCGCCCATGACGATATACGATGCAATTTCATCCTGCGGAAGTTGATTGGATGCCGCTAGAATTCCAATCGCAATCGTGAGATCGTATGCCGAGCCTTCTTTACGAATGTCAGCAGGAGCCATGTTCACCGTTATCTCTTTTCCGGGATAATGGTAGTTGCAGTTTTTCAATGCGGCAACAATCCTCTTCTGGCTTTCCTTCACCGCATTATCT
>JAYTXY010000146.1:0-13835 GCA_043742705.1 Bacteroidota bacterium | reverse complement strand
GTTTTGCATATGAAGACGCGCAGGAAATTATTGAAACGGGTAAGGGGGAGTTGGCAAATGAAGTTCTTACTCTGAATACGCTTGCACGAAAACTTCGCGCAGAACGTTTCAAGAAAGGAGCCATTGCATTCGAAAAAGTAGAAGTAAAATTTAAGCTGGATGAAAAAGGAAAACCGCTTGGTGTTTACCTGAAAGAAAATAAAGACTCCAACAAACTGATCGAAGAGTTTATGTTGCTCGCCAACCGTTCTGTTGCGGAATTGATCGGAAAAAGACATGTGGTGCAAAGTGAGAAAAAAAATGCGAAGAATGACGCTATGTCAAACATGTCCGTTGAGAAGCGCCCATTTGTTTATCGCATTCATGACGGGCCGGTAAGCGATCGCCTGCAGAATTTTACAAAGTTCGCTGCGAAGTTTGGTTACCAGTTAAAAACAGAAAACGACAAAGAGGTTGCACATTCATTGAACGACTTGATGAAAAACCTACGCGGAAAAAAAGAGCAGAACGTTCTCGAACAACTTGCCATCCGAACAATGAGTAAGGCGATTTACACAACCGAGAACATCGGACACTACGGGTTGGCGTTTGATTACTATACCCACTTCACTTCACCCATTCGCCGGTATCCCGATGTACTTGTGCATCGTTTAATTGAATTGTACCAGGCCAAAAAAGATAACGTAGACGCTGCTGCATTGGAGCAACAATGTAAGCACAGTACCCAGATGGAAATACGCGCTTCAGAAGCAGAGCGCGCATCGATCAAATATAAGCAGGTGGAATTTCTGCAGGATAAGCTCGGAGAAGTTTTTGATGGAATTATTTCCGGTGTCACTGAATGGGGGCTGTATGTTGAAATCATCGAGAACAAATGCGAGGGTATGATTCGCCTGCGCGATCTCGATGATGACTTTTATGAATTTGATGAAACGAATTATTGCATTATCGGCAGCCGCACGAAAAGAAAATATCAATTGGGCGACACGGTAAAAATTCAAATTGTAAAAACGGATCTCGTAAGAAAACAAATTGATTTCAGAATTGTGAATGGTGACGGCAGCGCAATGGCAAGAGACGTGAGAGGGGGAGAGGGGCGCGAAGGCGGCAATCGGTCGGTCAAACAACGCGGTCCGGAAGGTCGCGGGCAGAAGCGCTATGGTGACAAGCAGCGAGGCAGAAGAAAGTAATTGGTGCCTATTCAAAAAACAAAAAGGGCACACTAAAATTTGTGTACCCTTTTGTGACCCCGGAGAGACTCGAACTCTCGACCCGATGATTAAGAGTCAGCTGCTCTACCAACTGAGCTACGGAGTCATTATTAAATTTTTCTTTGAAAGAAAAAGTCTGCGAAGTAACAAAAAAAATTAATTGGCCGACTTCGTGTTTTCGTCCGGAAGCTTTTCTCCGTTGAGTTTTATTTCTAAACCATTCTGGTATTGTGATTCAAGAATGATTTCTCCGCCCTCATCGAATTTTTTCCAGACTCCGTCCGGCAATCCAAGTCGGTAGTT
Organism: Bacteroidota bacterium; assembly: GCA_043742705.1. Taxonomy (GTDB): domain Bacteria; phylum Bacteroidota; class Bacteroidia; order AKYH767-A; family 2013-40CM-41-45; genus JAPLDA01. The sequence continues at coordinate 12,321 of JAYTXY010000146.1, read as the reverse complement.
TCGCTCTTCATTGATCTTTCCGCTCGCATAAAAATATCTGTGTAATCCTGTTTCCTGTCCCTCAAGGTATTCTCCTTCAAAGGCAAGTTTGCCGTCATCAAAATATTGTTTCCAGGTTCCGTCTTCTTTTCCGTCTACAAATTTTCCTTCCGCAATATATTCCCCGATTCTATATTTCCATTCTCCATCCTGCTTTCCGTCTATGTAATTTCCTTCCGCCATCACCGATCCCGTGTCGCTGTATTCTTTCATGTCGCCATTTTCTTTTCCGTTGACATACGTTTCTTCGCGCCTTACATCTCCTGAAGGATAAAACCATTTCCATGGTCCATTCGGCTTTCCTTTTGTATAGTTTCCGGTTTGTTCAAGGGAATCATTCTCAAATGAAAAATTCCAAACGCCCTCTCGCTTTCCGTCTACATAGTTTCCGATGGAGCGCTGGTGTCCTGTATCATAAAACTCTTTCCATTCACCTTGTTCGCGTCCCTGGTCATCTAATTTTCCCTCGCGCACCACCTGTCCGGCATGATACATTTTTGTTCCTTCAAGATTTCCTTTTTCATCATACTCACGAAACACGCCTTCGGGAACGCCCTTTTTGTAAGTGCCCACAATCTTTGTCGTACCATTTGGATAGTAGTCGCGCTTTACTTCAAATTTTTCCAACTCAAGCTCGGGCTGCTTTATTAATTCACCGCCACGGTATTCTTCTTTCTTTTTCACCCTTCCGTCTTCAGAATACTCTTTAAAGAATCCGTCCTTTTTATCGTCTTTGTAAAAGCCCTCTGATTTTAATTGATCGCTTTCATAAAAATCTTTGTACACGCCTTGCTTCAAACCGTTTTTATCTTTTCGATTAATTTTTTCTTCCTTCTGAAAATAACCGTTTTTATAGACCGTGATTAATGTTAGCGTGCCGTCAGCGTGGTATTCTTTCGCCATTCCGTTTTCAACTCCGGCAATATATTTTATGGTCTTGAATATCTTTCCACGTTCGTTATAAAATTTTGAAATGCCGTTTCTAACGGCCATCGAATCGGTTTCTTCTGACTGAAGTGTGCCGTCATTGTAATATGTTTTCTGAACACCGTTTCTCAATCCTTCTTTGTAATTGTATTCGGTAGTTACAATGCCGGAATCATTATAAAACTTCCACAAGCTATCGAGCTTAAACCCGGCACGATTTCCCTCAGATTTTATCTTTCCGTTTTCATAATAATTTTTCCAATAACCATCCGGTTTCCCACCGTGCATAGTTCCTTCGCTGGAAACCTGTCCGTCCGGGTAATAAAATTTGTTGTATCCATCAGGATTTACTTCTTGTTGTTGCGCGTAACTAAAAAGTGAGAAATAAAAAGTCGAGAGAATCACCAGAACGCTCGTCCGGCTTTTTCTCCTATGTAAATTTTCTCTTTTAAATTTTTTACAATCCATACTGGGCTGAAATTTCAAGCATTCGCTTTATCGGGTTGAATGCTTTGATGCGCAATTCTTCCAGAAGAATTATTTCCGGCAATTCATATTTCAAACAAAGATAAAGTTTTTCAAGCGTGTTTAGTTTCATGTGCGGACAATCATTGCATGCACAGGAATTATTCGGAGGCGCTGGGATAAATGTTTTGCCAGGCGATGATTTTGCCATTTGGTGAATGATCCCCGTTTCCGTTGCTACAATAAACTCTTTATCCGGACTGCTGATTGTATATTTTAACAATCCTGTGGTTGATCCGATATAATCCGCTTGCTCAAGAACAACTTCTTCACATTCAGGGTGAGCGATAAACTTTGCTTTCGGATGAGAATTTTTCAGCTTAATTATTTTTTCAAGAGAAAATATTTCATGAACCATGCACACGCCATTCCACAATACCATATCTCGTCCTGTTTTCTGAATGATGTAACGACCAAGATTTCTATCCGGAGCAAAAATTATTTTCTTCTCCTTCGGAATACTGTTCACAATGGCAACAGCATTGGAAGATGTGCAGATGATATCGCTAAGTGCCTTTGTCCCCGCGCTGCAGTTGATATACGAAACAACAACATGACCGGGATGCTCGTCAATGAATTTTTTGAATCTACCCGGAGGACATGAATCAGCCAATGAACATCCTGCACGTAAATCGGGAAGAACAACTTTTTTGTTTGGATTGAGAATCTTGGCTGTCTCCGCCATGAAATGAACTCCTGCAAATGCAATGATCTGCGCACTCGTTTTTTCAGCCTGCTGAGCAAGCCCGAGGCTGTCTCCGATAAAATCGGCAATATCCTGTATATCCGGATCCTGGTAGTAGTGGGCGAGGAGTATGGCATTTTTTTCAACCTTCAGTTTTTTTATTTCCGAAAACAAATCGAGTGTCGGATCAACATCAAGCTGCAAATGTCCGCTTTTAAAAATTAACCCTTTTTGTTCCTCAACCTCATCCATATTAATAATATATTTTATTTAATAAGAAATATGTTACTACTATTAGCCTGTTCATTCGGTTCGTAATTTTCAACCAGAAACCTTGACTTTGGTTTTATACACAAAAGAAAATACGTTGTTAACAAGTTATCATTTTGTAATTGACTGATCAGCATGTTACTTTATATCTAATTAACAAGCAGTGAAAACTAATTGAGATGAAAACTAATTTCAATGCAACGGTTAATTAATCACTTTTTTTTGTGCGCAACTTTCTAAAACTATTTATTTCTTTTTCTTGCATCCGCAGATTTAATTCTACATGCATTTAAGTAATGAACAAACCTCGTTGATCTTATATTTTGTTTGAAACCGAAATTAATGTTCTCCACAAAGTTAGTGTTAATAACAGGGATTCGGAGACCCTTATTTATCAGCGGGTTGATGCTTTAAAAAAACGCGGTGTTGAAAACAAATTAAGTACCTTTGTTATCAGCAACTTGAATGTGTACAACATGAAAAAACCGAGGATAGCCGTGGGCTGCGACCATGCAGGATTTGAATACAAAGAGCAGATAAAAAAAATGCTTTCAGATGACGGATACGAAGTGAAGGACTTCGGAACATTTTCTTTAAATTCGGTGGATTACCCGGATTTTGTTCATCCGCTCGCAACATCCATTGAGCAAAACGAAAATGATTTGGGCGTATTGGTTTGTGGAAGCGCAAACGGAGTTGCAATTACGGCAAACAAACATCAAAAAATTCGCGCGGCTATTGCGTGGAAGAACGAAGTTGCAAAGCTCGCTCGTTCCCACAACGATGCGAATGTGATTTGCATTCCTTCGCGTTTTGTGTCTTCGGATGAAGCAAAAGAATTCGTCACCACTTTTTTAACAACAGCATTTGAAGGTGGACGGCATGCAAACCGTGTGAATAAAATAGCCATTGAAGAATAATCGAAGCCCCGGGCTTGCATGGTAAAACACATTTCGGTTTTTCTCCTTCTACTCTTTCGCCAATCTTTTTTGCTTGCCCAGCAGGATCCTGTTGCATTGCATTACAGCAAATTGATTAACCCCGAAGAAATCAGAAGTTATTTACAAGTGCTTGCATCCGATTCGTTGGAAGGAAGAGAAACCGGAAAACCCGGACAAAAAAAATCGGCAGCATTTATTTCACAACACTTTTCTTCCTGCGGCCTTGAACCGATTTCTCACAACACATTTTTGCAGGACATCTCAATAAATACCCGCAGCAACCAGGGAATGAACATTGAAGTCAACCAGCAATTTTTTCTGTTCATGAAGGATTATTATTACATGAATGGTTATGCAGACACGATGATTGTGTTGGACACCATTTTCTTTGCAGGGTATGGAATCACGGAAAATAATTATAACGACTACGAAAAAATAAATGTCACGGGAAAAGCGATGATGATTTTTGACGGGGAGCCGACAAAGAAAAAATATCTTGTGAATGAAAACCGGGATAACTCTTCGTGGACAACGGACTGGAAAAAGAAAGCAAGAATAATTTATGAGAAGAAACCGGCCATTGTTTTTATCGTCAGCGACCGGTTGGATGATATTATTGATTCACTGAATTATAGCAAACGTGTTCAGGAATTCAGACAACTAAACTTGTTCCCAACGGCAATTCCGCTGGTTTTTATTACACGGGAAATGGCGCGCAGTTTTTTTCCGGAGTTAACGGAGGAGGTTTTGGACAAGGCAAAAGAAAAGATCGACAGAAAGGGCAAACCACAAAATTTTGTTTCAAAATCATCGGCCATTATTCACTTGGTTAACAACACGGATAAATTGAAAGGACAAAACGTAGTTGGTTTTCTGGAAGGAGGCGATAAAAAAGAAGAAGTAGTAATAATCACCGCGCACTATGACCATCTTGGAAAAAAAGATTCTCTTATATATTATGGTGCGGACGACAATGGTAGCGGAACATCTGCAGTAATGGAGCTGGCAAAAATTTTTGCGCAGGCAAAAAACGAGGGGCACGGACCACGCAGAAGCATATTATTCATGACCGTTTCAGGTGAGGAAAAAAAACTTCTCGGCTCTGCTTACTATGTTGATCATCCACTCATACCTCTTCAAAAAACAATCGCCAACCTGAATATTGACATGATTGGCAGAACCGATGAAAAGCACGACACGTTAGGAATTCATGACTATGTATACGTTATCGGCCCGGATAAATTGAGCACGGAACTTCATCGCATCAGTGAAAAGGCGAATGCAACATACACGCAGCTGGAACTTGATTATACTTTTAATAAACCCGAAGATCCGAATCGATATTATTTCCGGAGCGACCATTACAACTTTGCAAAAAAGAAAATACCAATCATTTTTTATTTTAACGGAACGCATGCAGACTACCACCGACCGACCGACACCATCGATAAAATAGATTTCGGATTGCTGACAAAACGCGCGCAACTTGTTTTTTTCACTGCATGGGAACTCGCAAACAGGGAAGACAGAATAAAGGTTGATGTGAAAAATGATTTTGACAAAGAGGAAAATTAGATGTGGAGAACAAACAAACCATAACACAATCTTAACAAACCAAAACCGTATGTTTGTTATATGAATAGGTTCCGGTTAACCGCACTCTTTTTATTCGCGTTTTCTGTAAACGCAATGGCGCAAGAGGCGCTTTCTTCGGAAGAACAATTCAAAGACTATTTTCAAAAGAACGGTAATGACCTTGATCAGATTGAGGGAATATGGAAAGTGATTACAATACAGGAATATTATCATCTCGACACGCTTTATGAAATCGATAAAATTCCGAAATCGGTTAAGGTGGCAATTCTGAAGAAGGGAAACGATTTCGAGTCCTTTAACCTTACCGGGGAACCATACGATGTTCTGTTTTCTACATCCGAGATAAGAGGTGTTTACTTCTATAAAAACTTTTTCCCCGAGACGGGAGAATATTCCAAAGCAAATGCAGTGATCAGCAAATCCGGGGAGATGGAATACAATTATGACTTTCCGGAAAACTACATGAAGAAAAAGCTGGGAGATAGCTACGAGGATGGTACGCGCGTGGTGAACAAGACGAAGTGGGTAAAGGTTTTTCCACAGAAGAAAAAATGAAAACCCCGCGAAAGACATTTTTCCTGATCCTTTTTCTGGCATTGTCGCTTGCCGGATTTTCACAGCAGAAGTATTGGGTGACATTTAAAGACAAGGCCGGAACACAATTTGATCCGTATGATTATTTTGATGAGAGAACTATTTCGCAGAGACTTGCACAACAGATTCCTCTTGATGGCATAACTGATTTTCCCGTCAGCGAGAATTACATTTTAGAAGTAAATCAAATAGCATACTCCACATCTTATTCATCAAGATGGCTAAACGGAATAGCGGTGTTCGCGTCTTCCGATGAAATTGAACGGATAAAAAAACTTTCCTGTGTTGCGTCAGTTGATGCGATGAAGAACGAGATCTGGATTGCAATGAAAAAAGAAAAAGAAGGTGTTACATTTTCAAAAGCCGAAACCGCATTGCTTCGGTTTCAGACGGATCGAATGCAGGGAAAAAAATTCAAAGAAAAAAACCTTGATGGTTCGGGAATCCGAATTGCCGTGTTTGATGCAGGCTTCCCTGGCGTTGACAAACATCCGGCATTTGACCATTTGCGAAAAAATAAAAAGATCATTGCCACGTATGATTTTGTGAAGAAGAGAGAAGGCGTGTATTCCCACCATCCGCATGGAGCAATGACGTTATCCTGTATTGCAGGAATGATGGACAGCACAAACGCTGGACTTGCAACAGGTGCAGAGTTTTTATTGGCCAGAACGGAAATGGTCGTTCGCGAAAAGATAAGCGAAGAAGAAAATTGGCTCGCTGCCGCTGAGTGGGCAGACCAACATGGTGCGAACATTATCAGCTCTTCTCTTGGCTATACAAACAATCGTTATTTTAACACCGACATGAACGGCAAAAAAAGCCTGGTCTCACTAGCGGCAACTATTGCGGCATCAAAAGGAATATTGGTTGTTAATGCTGCCGGCAATGAAGGCGGTGATCCATGGCGCTTTATTGATACACCGGGCGATGCCGACAGTGTGTTAACTGTTGGTGGAACAGATCCATATACAGACTCACATATTTATTTCAGTTCGTTTGGGCCCACGAGCGATGGCCGCTTAAAACCCAATGTTTCTTCGCCCGGAAATGTGATCGCTGCGAATTCAAAGGGCTGGTCAGATGTTTATGGCACCTCATTTTCCACACCACTGGTTGCCGGTTTTGCCGCCTGTGTGTGGCAGGAACATCGCGACTGGAGCAACATGAAACTGTTTCACGAGATTGAAAAATCGTCACACCTCTATCCATATTTCGATTATGCGCACGGATACGGAATTCCGCAGGCGGATTATTTTACAGACGATAAGAAAAACGTAGAACCAACATTTGATTTTGTAATTCTCAACAATGATTTAAAAGTAATTCTGAGAGAAAAATATTCATATCCATCCACGGAAGAATTCTTGGGTTACGGGCCGAACAGAAATTTATATTACCGGATCGACAATAAAGACGGGGTTGTTGCATACTATGCCGTTATTCTTGCGGAACAGAAAGAAGTGTTGCACTATTTGCTGGACCAGTTTCGCGAAGGGGATAAATTAACGGTTCACTTCGAAGGATATACGTATTCATATACCATCACCGGAAATGAAAACACGCCGCCGGAAATTAAACAATAGTATGACGACAATGATTAATAGGACCAGTATTGTATTTTTTATGTTCATCGCATTTGCTTTTCACAAAAGTCGCGCACAAACAGTGTTGTTGCAGGTTGACCGTGCAATAGATTCCATTTCCTCCAAACGAGGACCAAACCTGGATAAATTTGCGCACGGCTTTATTTATATCGGTTGTATTGCAGGAGATGATAAATCAGGCGCAAGAATTATGTACGGTCCGTCGGTTGAATTTGGCGGAGGCGCACGAAAAAAATATAAAATCTCACCCCTGTACTCTTTAGGATGGGAAATAGGTGTGCAGGAAAAAATTTTCAAACTAAAAGAGGAATCAGGAAAAATTTTGCCGGACACATTAATAAATGATGTTGAGAGAATGGAATTCTGGTCGACATACCTTTCTTTTTACAACCGCTTTAATTTTGACAACCACCGGGGAAATTACATGGGAACATTTTTCGATATTGGAATCAGCGGTGGCTGGGATTTCGCCATTACACACGTAACTAAAAATGAATTGCCGAATGGAAGCAAAATAACAACACAAATTACCAGCCTTCCATATGTAAATCGTTTTACCGCAAATGCATTTGCAAGAATAGGACTTAGCCATGTTTCGGCATATGCCACATACCGGTTGACAGACTTGTTTCGACCAGCATATCATTTTCCGGAACTGCCGGCGCTTAGCTTCGGCATTGAGCTTGCCATCTTTCGTAATTAGAATGAATTTCCCGGGCAGGGGATTTTGTATTTTTGGCAGTCAAATCAGTTAGTAAAAAAGAAATCTCTTTATATGAAAAGGATAACCGCTCTTTTAATTGGAATTTTATTTTCAGGATACAGCACGATTGCGCAACAATCATCACAGCTCAATTCAGCAGAGATCTTACAGGCGTTAAAAAAAATAAATACGGTCGGATCCGTACTCTATATTGCCGCACATCCTGATGATGAAAACACAAGACTGCTGGGGTATTTTGCAAATGAAAAAAAACTGAGAACGGGATATCTTTCACTGACGCGCGGTGACGGAGGACAAAACCTTATTGGAAAAGAACAGGGAGAACAACTCGGTTTAATACGAACGCAGGAACTTCTTGCTGCGCGAAGAACGGATGGTGCGGAACAATTTTTTACGCGCGCCAACGATTTTGGTTATTCCAAAAACCCCGAAGAAACTTTTGCGATCTGGAACAAGGACAGCATTCTTGCAGATGTTGTATGGACCATCCGAAGATTTAAACCGGACATTATCATTTGTCGTTTCCCAACAACGGGAGAGGGTGGGCACGGACACCATACAGCATCAGCGATCCTTGCATTGATAGCATTTGATGCAGCCGCTGATGCAAAACGATTTCCGGAACAATTAAAATACACGGAAGTGTGGCAGGCAAAACGTATTTTCTGGAACACATTTAATTTTGGAGGTACGAATACCACATCGCCCGATCAATTAAAGATAGATGTTGGAGTGTTTAATCCGTTGATGGGAAAATCATACGGAGAGATTGCTGCCGAAAGTCGCTCCAACCATAAGAGCCAGGGTTTCGGCTCCGCTAAAACAAGAGGAGAGACGATTGAATTTTTTAAACAACTAAAAGGCGATGTTGTTACTTCTGATTTGTTCGAAGGAGTTAATCAAAACTGGAATCGTTTACCGGGAACGGAAAAAATTAAAAAGCAAATCGAAGACTGTATTGCAAAATATAGCATCGAATCTCCGGAGAAAATTATTCCCGACTTAGTGAATATTGACAAAGCAATTCAACAGCTTGATGAAAAGGATTCGAACACACGGTATTGGAAACAACAAAAACTAAAAGAGGCCGAATCAATCCTGCTAAGTAGTTCCGGGTTGTGGATGGAAGCCGCAGCCACCGATTACATTGGAATTCCCGGCAGCGATGTGGAAATGACAACGCAGATTATCAACAGAAACAAAAGCGAAGTGAAACTTAATAAGGTTACTTTTTTTGATCAATCAGATACGGTGACAGCATTGAATTTGAAATACGATGAATTGTTTTCATTTAAGCACAAAGAAAAATTACCTGCACAGATTGCGTATTCGAATCCATATTGGTTAAACGAAAGACATGAGCCAGCAAGATATACCGTGAAGAATCCTCTATTAATTGGCAAGCCGGAAAACAGCGCAGCGGAACACGTTGTATTCGATTTGGAAATAGGTGGATTGAATTTAAAAGTAGAACGCGCATTGGTTTATAAATATACCGATCCTGTAAAAGGAGAAATATACCGGCCATTTGAAATTCTTCCTCCGGCAACGGTGAATATTTCTGAAAAGGTTTTTGTGTTTAGCGACACCGTTCCAAAGGCAATTCAATTTGTTGTAAAAGCAAATGCTGATTCAATAAGCGGAATGCTGGTTGTTAAAACTCCCGAAGGTTGGAGTGTTGAGATTAAAAACCCGGAATTTAAATTGAATAATAAAGCAGATGTGACAACCATTGAAGCAAGAGTTTATCATAAAGGCGGATCTGATGGTAAGCTCAGCGCATTCCTGAAAATGGGCGACAAACGATTTTCAAAAAGTATTACACGAATAGAATATGATCACATTCCTTATCAGTTTATCTTAACAGATGCGGAAGCAAAATTGGTAAATGCAAACTTGAAAAAGGGAAGGACAAACATTGGCTACATTCCCGGTGCGGGCGATGAAATTCCCGCATGCCTGAAACAAATCGGTTACAACGTAACAATGCTTACCGATGAATTGTTGACAACAGAAAACCTGTCGAAGTACGATGCGATTGTAAGCGGAATACGCGCCTACAACACAAATGAAAAACTACAAATTTATTATCCTCGGTTGATGGATTACGTAAACAAGGGAGGAAATCTCATCGTTCAGTACAACACCAATAACCGTATCGGTCCGGTGCTTGCGAAAATTGGCCCGTATCCGTTTACCATTTCAAGAGATCGTGTGACGGATGAAAAAGCAGAAATGCGAATTGTGAAACCGAATCATCCGGCATTAAATTTTCCTAACTTAATTAACAACGGTGATTTTGACAACTGGATACAAGAGCGCGGAATTTATTTCGCAAGCGAGCTTGATAAAAACTATGAAACAATTTTTTCTATCAACGATCCGAATGAAAAAGCGAGCGAAGGAAGTTTGATCATTGCAAAATACGGCAAAGGAAATTTTGTGTACACAGGACTTGTTTTCTTCAGAGAGCTTCCTGCGGGTATTCCCGGAGCGTATCGCTTGTTCGTAAACCTGTTAAGCCTTCCTTCAAATAATTAATCGCATGAACGAAGAAAGGCCGGAGCAAAAAAAATGGAGTGTCATTTACGGGCTAATTGCCAGTCTATTGGTGGCGCTCATCATTTGTTTTTATTTTTTCACAAAGCATTTTGAATGAGCGGACTCGATTGGATTGTATCCATAACCACCCTTCTTTCAATTATTTTGTATGGTTTGTGGAAAAGCCGCGGCTCCAGGAACATCAGCGGCTTCCTGCTTGCGGATAAACAACTGCCCTGGTATCATGTCGGGCTTTCTGTAATGGCAACGCAGGCAAGCGCCATTACATTTCTCTCCGCTCCGGGGCAAGCCTACAGCGATGGACTTCGCTTCGTTCAATTCTATTTCGGATTACCGCTGGCAATGATTGTTCTGTGTGTAACGTTTGTGCCCATCTTTAAAAAGCTAAATGTTTATACAGCCTATGAATATTTAGAAAATCGATTCGACATTAAAACCCGTTCGCTCACGGCATTTTTATTTCTTCTTCAAAGAGGATTGTCAACAGGGATTACGATCTATGCGCCATCGATTGTATTGTCTGTCATCCTCAATTTTGATATTACTTATACGACACTGTTCACAGGAGCTTGCGTGATTATGTACACGGTTTACGGAGGAACGAAAGCCGTTTCATACACACAGGTATTGCAGATGAGTGTGATATTTTCGGGATTGTTTATTGCCGCTTACATGGTTGTTCATTTGCTTCCTCCGGGAGTTGGTTTCATTGATGCATTGCACATCGCCGGAAAATCAGGAAAGCTGAATGCCATCGATACAAAATTTGATTGGAACAATAAATACAACATCTGGTCTGGAATCATTGGTGGATTTTTTCTTCAGCTCTCTTATTTCGGAACCGATCAGTCGCAGGTTGGTCGCTACCTCACAGGAAAATCAATCACCCAAAGCAGACTGGGATTAGTGATGAACGGAATGATAAAAATTCCAATGCAGTTTTTTATTCTGATGATTGGTGCGCTCGTCTTTTCATTTTATCAGTACAACACACCTCCGGTATTCTTCAATAAGGCCGAACTGAGTCGAATAGAAAGCAGTAGCTACAAAGAAGAGTTTGAAAAAATTGAAACAGAATACAAAGAAGCCGGAGAGCAAAAGAAAAACAATGTAAACGAGCTGGTGAACGCAATTCATTCCGACAACCCGGATGCAATTGATGCTGCACGAAACAATTTGCAGGAGGCAAACAGGAAAACAACGGTCATTCGGAAAAAGGCGATTGACTTGATGACAAAGAACAATTCGAAGGCTGATACGAACGACACAAATTATATTTTTCTGAGTTTTGTCATTCACTATTTGCCAACGGGAATCATCGGTCTTTTGATTGCCATTATTTTTTTAGCGTCCATGGGTTCAACAGCAAGCGGATTAAATTCACTTGCATCAACTACGGTTGTGGATTTTTACAAACGGTTTTTCAGGAAAGACGGAAGCGAGAAAGCATACTTGTCTGCTTCACGGTGGGCAACAGCTTTGTGGGGAGCGTTTTGTGTGCTGGTTGCTTTGTATGCAAGCAGGTTGGGTAACCTGATTGAAGCGGTTAATATTTTAGGCTCGCTCTTCTACGGAACCATTTTAGGAATCTTCCTTGTCGCCTTTTACCTGAAGCATGTGAAAGGCGCAGCTGTTTTTTACGCTGCACTGATCGCAGAGGCATTTATTGTTTTCGCCTGGCTTACTGATTTAACAGCATTCCTTTGGTTGAATGTAATTGGTTGTTTGCTTGTGATGTCAATATCGTTGATTTTTCAATCAATATTTTCAGCACGGGTTGGTGTAAAAAAATAATCCCGATAGCGAAGCGTATCGGGATCTGTTTAGCGCCATTTATTTTTTCAAGTCGAG
>JAYTXY010000145.1:0-44550 GCA_043742705.1 Bacteroidota bacterium | reverse complement strand
GATACCGATCTTCGCCCCATAGTAAAATGAGAGGTAAATATCCTTGAGGACTTGTTTTTGTGGTGGGTAAATTTTACTTACACCAACCATACTGAAAATGATCTTCTTATCGTCTGCCATTCCTTTTATCAGTTTAAAGTTCAAAGTTCTGAGTTCAAAGCTTGCTTGAATTTTGAGCTGCACTTTGAATTCATTTTAAGGCTGCGAATGTCGTTAAAATTGTTCAATAAAGTAACTGTTTTTGAAGATTGGAAGGTTTGGAAAATTTTGATTTAGTGCAACAAAAAGGCACTCTTCAGAGTATCACTTTTGATTAATCAGATCGACTTACGAGTCCGTAAATTATCCTCTCAATGAAACGAATTATCGCGCTGTTGTTTACGCTTACTTTTTTTTCGTCCCTGGCATTTTCTCAGAAAAGTTCTAAGTTTAATTTTTCATTGACGAGAAGATTAAAAAATGAAAGATTACTTTCCAAAGAGATTTCACTTTTGGTTCAGGGTGATGTCAAGGAAATAAAAAGGAAAACCGAGGAGTTGGGCGGTGTTTTCAAGTATTCAATTGCCGGTATCATTGCAGCTGTTCAACTTCCTCTGAATAAGGTTCATGCACTTGCTGAATTAAATTCTGTTGTTCGTATTGAAGATAACGGTCAGAATCTCCAGGTGATGAACGATCAGATGATCATCAAGAATCATGTATGGGAAGTGCAGCAAGGTTTTAATCTTCCGCAAGGCTATGACGGAACAGGAGTGGTGATGGGAATTATTGACGAAGGAATTGACTTTACACATCCTGATTTCAGAGATGTGCATGGGAACACACGGATAAAATATGTTTGGGATCAGACTTCCGGGCCATCTTCTATGTCGCCTGTTCCCTATGCTTACGGAAGGGAGTGGGTGGGAAGCCAGATTGATACCTCCACCTTGCATCACGATGGAAATACGAGTCATGGTAGTCACGTTGCGGGAACAGCTTGTGGTAATGGTTTAGCCGTTAATAACTACAAAGGTGTCGCTCCCAATGCAGATATCATCATTGTAAAAATGGAGTTTAACCAAAGTGATGATAACCTGTTGACTAATTTAGTGGATGCTGTCAAATACATTTATGACAAAGCTGATTTGATGAATGAACCGGCAGTACTCAATTTGAGTTTGGGAACTTACTTCGGTTCGCATGATGGAAAAGACATTCAGGCTGTTTCAATTGACAACCAGATCAGCGCTCATCCAGGTCGATCATTGGTGTGTGCAGCGGGAAATGCAGGAGCAGCACCCATTCATCTCGGATATAATGTGAATAGTGATACGGCAATGACATGGCTTCAATTTTCAAACGGTCCGATTTACCTTGAACTTTGGAGTGACAGCGCTGATTTTGCTAATGTTCACTTTTCAATGGGTGTGGATCGCGTTCAACCCGATTACAAATACCTGGGAGGATTGCCTTTTCTTCCGATTCAAAATTACATTGCTGTAGATGATACCACCGGAATTTATTTCAATGGCAATCGTATAGGTATCATTGAAACATTTGGTGAATACCTGCACGGTGCTTACTTAATGCAATTCCTGATTATGCCTGATTCAACCTATGATACAGTAGGAGTGGACAGGAGGTATCTCTGGAGATTTATGGCAACAGGAACGGGACATCTCGATGCGTGGAGTTTCAACATGGTAGCAGACAATATACCTGATCCATCTGTGTTTCCACCTGTAGCTAAATACAAAGTGCCGAATACAGATCAGACAATTGCAAGTAGCTTTACCTGCAGCGATAAAGTGATAACGGTTGGAAGTTATGCAAACAGGAATACGTATGCGAATTCTATTTTCGGACAAACTACAGATCCCTCCATCGTTCCCGGCAGACTGTCTTCCTTTTCCAGCCGTGGTCCTACGCGAGACGGAAGAATAAAACCTGATGTGAGTGCCACAGGAGAATGGGTATTGTCATGTGGTGCGCAGTCTTTTGTCACCACACTTTCAGCGGTTGAGCCGCAGAAAGTAGCTGCCGGAAAAAAACATTTCAGAAGTAACGGAACATCCATGTCTTCTCCGGTTGTTGCGGGAATTGCAGCGCTTTATCTTCAGAAGAATCCAACTGCAACCTATGCAGATGTTAAGAATGCTATACTTACCTGTGCTGATCAGGATGTGTTCACCGGGTCTTCTCTTCCTGATAACAAATGGGGTAATGGAAAGGTAAATGGATATTCCGTGCTTCACGGATGTGCAGTTGGAATCCATGAAAATGATTTCAGCGGAGCTGAGTTTTCAGTTTTCCCGAATCCGTTTATTGACGAAGCAACCGTTCATTATGATCTCTCATCCATCACTAAATTCAAAAAAGCAGAATTTAAAATCTGTGATTTGCTTGGACATGAAGTGAGGAGTATCTTGTTGAATGAAGCTGTAAGTCGTCTTGTTCTCAGAAAGGATGATCTTCGTGCTGGAGTTTACTTCTGCACAGTTGTAGTGGATGGAAAGATTCTCAAAACCAGCAAGCTGGTTATCCTTTAGTTTTACGATGCTGCAGGAATGAAATTTTCAGATAGTTTTGCTGCCTGAAGTACCTTTCTAATTCTACTTGCTGCTTTGATCCGTCATCTCAGGAATTACCTTTCTCTTGTTACCTTCAGCCATACTGTATTCGCACTGCCTTTCGCAGTGATTGGTTTTTTCCTTGGCATTCGTCAAACGGAATTTCATTTTGACGGAATGTTATTTCTGAAAGTAATTCTCTGCATGATCTTCGCACGAACGTCAGCGATGGCTTTCAATCGCTATGCTGACAGATTCATCGATGAAAAAAATGACAGGACGAAGCAAAGAGAGATTCCTTCGGGAATTATTTCTCCTGTTGCTGCGCTTTCCCTTGTAATAATCAGCTCACTGTTTTTTGTTTTGATTACATATACAATCAACTCACTTTGTTTTTATCTGTCACCTGTTGCCTTGTTGGTGGTGTTGGGATATTCTTTTACAAAACGATTCACCTGGCTCTGTCATCTTATCCTGGGAATAGGACTGTCGCTTGCACCCATCGGAGCATACATTGCTGTAACCGGAAAGTTCGATTGGCTGCCCTTGTTTTTTTCGTTCGCAGTAATTTGCTGGGTGAGTGGCTTTGATATTATTTATGCGTTGCAAGATGTAGAGTTTGACAAGCAGAATAAATTGTATTCCATTCCGTCTTTCCTTGGAAAATCCAATGCGCTCACGCTATCATCGTTTCTGCATGCTATTTCAGCAGGATTTGTTATTGCAGCCGGAATGTATGCACACTTCAGTTTTATTTACTGGATTGGCGCTCTGGTTTTCGTATCACTTCTGATATATCAGCACACCCTGGTAAGGCCAAACGACCTCACCAAAGTAAATCGTGCTTTCTTTACAATGAATGGAATTGCCAGTATTGTATTCGCGCTTTTCGTAGTCACCGAACTTATCCTGAATTAACCGAAAAGATTTAGACAATAAAAAAAGGCTCCGGAAATTCCGAAGCCTTTCTTCAATAAATTTCAAAAAGAAATTACTTCTTCTTTCCAACGTGTGTAGCAGCATGGTCTGCAACTGAAGTCATAGATTTTGACATCTCATCAGCAGCAGCCATATTTTTATCGCAAGACTCTTTTGTAGCATTGAATGCAGTAGTCCAGGTATCCATTTTTGACTGAGCATCAGCCATTTTGGTTTTCCAGTCAGTCATGCCTGCAACAACCTGATCAGGTGTAACTTCACCTTTAGTAACTTTTCCCTGCCACTCAGTGAAAGCTTTTGTGTTTTCATCCCATGTAGCTTTGAATGTTGTCCACTCAGTCATCATCGCATCGCAGCTCGCTGCATTGTCCGTTGCAGTTTTAGTCATTTCCTGCATCTTTGTCTTCATTGCCTCGTCTTTTGAACTCATCATTCCGTTCATCATTTCAGTTTGCTTTGCAGCAAAGTCTTTTGCATGCTGACAAGTCTCAGTAAGTTGAGTGCTCCAGGTAGTAGCTTTTTCGCCCATAGCTGACCAATCAGTGGTGAACTGATTCATGTCTGCCATTGTTTTCTCATCAACTTTTTTGTTGCAAGCAGCGAAACTCATTGCTCCGGCTACAACGAATGCTAAAATCACGTTTTTTTTCATTGTTTTCTTTTTTTGGTTTGGGTTTATAATTAGTGGTTGTTTGGATTGTATGCCGGCAAAGTTAGGAACGTTTGGAATTAGAATTTATTAATCTTCAATTTGTTATTGACAATGTTCGGTTCATTTCTCTTTCATGTCCGGAAAGACACTTCGAATGTAGTTCAGAGTTCCGGAAGTCGAGGAACTGTTGGGAAAAACACCCTGGCTTGCAACTCGAACGTCTTCAATGGAATAGAACGTAGTAGGATTCGTTTGATGAATGAGCTGTCTTACGAAGTCGATGTCTTTTCGTTTAATAATTGTGAAAATAATTTTTACCGGTCCTTTTGCTCCATGTCCGTCAATAATGGTGACTCCGAAATTCGCATTTTGAAGTGAGTCAATCAGCGGTTGTGCATTTTGGTTGATGATAATACGAAGCACCTGCATGCCGATTGCAAGTCTTCGTTCAACGAATAGTCCGACATATGTTCCCATGGCAAAACCGCCGGCAAAGGCTACGTAGCACAATGGGTTGTCAAGATGTTGCATGATCTGCTTGATGGACAACAGCCAAATGGTGACTTCAAAAAAGCCAAGGATTGGTACAACATTGCGCAGCCCTTTTGATATAAATACATTTCTTAATGTTCCGAGCGTGACATCGCACATACGCGCTAAGAAAATAAGCAACGGGAGGATTCCCCATCGGAACAAATCAGACTCTGAAAAATTGTGGCTCATGTTTAGGACTCTATTTCAATAATTTTGCTGTTAATAAGGGAACACCTGTTCCCGCTTTTTCTTTGATGATGATAAACTGATCCGCCAGGCTTTCCGTTGCGTTCGGATCAATGAAATATTTTTCTGATTCAATCGGTGCGTAATCAACCAAACCTGCAGCCGGATAAACAACGAGCGATGTTCCGATGACGATAAAAATATCTGCTTCGGAAATCAGTCGTGCTGCATTGGTAAGTTCAGGAACCATTTCACCAAACCAAACAATATGCGGTCGAAGCTGCGATCCCTTTTCGCACTTGTCTCCTTCATTTACTTCCCATCCTTCAATTTCATATATAAGCTGCGGATCAACAGTGCTTCTTGACTTCCGAATCTCACCATGCAAATGGAGTACTTTTGTAGAGCCGGAACGTTCATGCAGATCATCGATATTCTGGGTGATGATCTGCACATCATATTTCTTTTCAAGCTTCGCAATCGCAACATGAGCAGGATTCGGTTTCGCTTCAAGGACTTGTTTTCTACGGAGGTTGTAAAACTCCAGTACCATCAGGCTGTTACGCTGCCATGCCTGGGGCGTAGCAACATCCTCAATGTTGTAATTCTCCCACAAGCCATCACCGTCACGAAACGTTTTCAATCCGCTCTCAGCACTGATCCCGGAGCCAGTGAAAACTACAATTTTTTTCATCGTTACTATTCACGGCAAAGTTCAGTGAAATTCAATGTTGAAGAATGAAACGAAATGAAAAATTATCAACAGGGATATGAAACCGTTATACGTTATTGGTTATACGTCATAAGAGAGAAAAATAACCAAAGGGTTACGAATAACTAATAACGTATAACTTGTTTACTGCATCTCCCAGTTACCGGTAAACTGAAACCCGTTCAGAAAATCTTTTATTGTCATTCTGTTTCTGCCGGCAACCTGGAGTTCGTTTACGAAAACCCAACCATCACGAAGAAAAATTTTCAGGTAAGATTTGTTATCAGTTTCAATTTTTCCGGGAGTACTATCATGAGACGAAACTTCACCTTTGACCTCATAAATTTTTGCCATGATTGAAAATCCGTTGTCGTTGTAAAACTCAGTGGCAGCACCAGGATGCGGGCAAAGTCCGCGGACATGGTTGACAAGTTCCTTCACCGATTTGTCTGTAGTGATTTTGCAATTATTCTTGCTAAGTTTCGGAGCTTGTTTCAGCTCATCTCTTTTTGCCAGTTTGTCTTGTTCTGTGAGTTTGTAATTTTCTTTTTCAATCGAGACAACAGTTTTAAGAACCAGTTCTGCTCCGAGGAGCATCAATCGATCGTGCAGTCCCCCCGCAGTTTCAGATTCACCGATAGCAACCTTTTCACTGGCAATAATTTTTCCCGTATCAATTTCATGACGCAGAAAAAAAGTGGTGACACCGGTTTCTTTTTCTCCGTTGATGATTGCCCAGTTAATGGGCGCAGCACCGCGATATTGGGGAAGGAGTGAACCGTGGAGGTTGAATGTTCCAAGTCTTGGCATTTTCCACACGACTTCAGGCATCATTCGGAATGCAACCACAATCTGAAGATCAGGTTTTATTTCTTTAAGTTCATTGATGAAATTTTCGTCTTTCAGATTGGATGGCTGTAATATTTTTAATCCATGTTTTTCCGCATACTCTTTCACGGGAGAAGAAATGATTTTTTGTCCGCGACCCGATGGTTTATCAGGAACTGTAACAACAGCAGCAATCTGGTAACCATTCTTGATCAGAATATCCAGTGAAGGAACAGCAAATTCAGGAGTACCGTAAAAAATAATTTTGAGGGAGGAGGGCATAAAAATGACAGAACGAATTCTAAAGTCTGAAATAAATAAACTCCTGTATAGAACGAAAGAAAATCAAATTAGTTATAACCTACTGCAATGAATTTTCAAATGCTGATCTTCTTCCACCTTCCGCTGCGTAAGAAAACAAAACACACAACTCCTGTAAACAGCCAGTAGATTGCTTCTGCAAGCCAGGCAAGCTCCAGTGAACCTTGAAGCGGGAAAACAATCGCATAAATGTATGCCATATAAACCACGATGGCAGCCACTTCAATCAGGAGAGCTGTTTTAGTGGCACCGGTTCCACTAACTGCACTTATACAAACGATGGCTGCTGAAAAAAAGATCATCGCCAGATTTACCATTTGTAAAACTCCCAGGCTGTCGGCAATCAGGATTTTATCCTGTGTAAAAATACCGAGCATCATATTTGGGAAAAACAGGTTCAGCAGGATAACAACACCTGTTATCGAAATGGCAAGGGTGAGAATTTTTTTTAGCAACGGCATCACATCATCACTCTTCTTCTGACCGATGATGTTGCTCACCATGCTGTTGGCAGCAACGGAGAATCCCCAAAGAGGAGTCATGCTTACCATGTAAGCACTCCGACCGAGATTAGAAATGGCAAGCGCATGTTTCCCCATCTTCTCTATGAACACAAAGAAAATAAACCAGGCACCCATCGAAATAAAATTCTGCAATACTAACGGAGCAGATAGGGAAAGAATTTTTTTTATTTCAGCGCCATCAAACTTACTGAAGCGGAATAGATGAAATTTTTTTACATCGTGCCTGATCATCGTGTAAATGACCAGGAAGAAAAGAGCAAACCATTCTGCCACGCTGGAAGCAATGCCGGCTCCTGCAATTCCCATTTTCGGAAATCCCCAGTTACCGAAGATGAGCAACCATCCGAGCAGCATATTCACAGCGGCCATGATGGCAGAATAAACACCGAATACTTTAGGCATTGCAATTCCAACATAAAACGAACGAAATACGGTAGCACATAAAACCGCTATCAAACCGAATGCACGGTAATGAAGAAAGACAATGACAGCATCCAATGTAGCTTGGTCGCTTACAAGAATCCTCAGCAGAGCAGGAGCGAGGAACTCAACAAAAGCAAAAAGAAAAATACCAAGTGCTGTGAGAATAATAAAACTATGGTCAAAAATTTCACCGATGGCAGATTCATTTTTTTCACCGGCTCTTCGTGCAATCAAAATCTGAGCTCCAACTCCAATCGCTACACCAATCATGGCTAATACAAAATAAAACACTCCGCCAAGTCCGACAGCGCCAAGTTCGGTTTCGCCAACACGCCCCATGAAGACAGTGTCCGTCACATTTAAAATGGTGAGGGAAATGCTTCCAAGCACCACGGGATATGCGATGCGAAAGATGTCTTTGTATGTTGCCTTGACCTGCAAACGAAATTATGAATTATGAATTATGAATTGTGAATTATGAATGCTCCTGTTAGTTTAAACTTAGAACTTCATACTTTGAACTAAGGACTTTGAGCTAGTTACTCAACATGCAAAACTAATCCTTTTAGATATTCTCCTTCAGGGTGGTAGATACTGATCGGATGATCAGCTGGTTGAGAAAGCTGATGAAGGATTCGAACGTTTCGTCTCGCCTGCACAGCAGCGGTGAAAACAATTTTCCGGAAAAGATTTTTATCAATGACTTGTGAGCAAGAGAACGTAAACAGTATTCCGTTCTTATTAATTCGTTTCATTGCTTCAGCGTTCAGGTTGCGATAACCGACTGTTGCTTTGTCAACAGAACTGAGGTGCTTCGCAAAAGCAGGCGGATCAAGAACGATGACATCATACGCTGTCTGTGATTTCTTGAAAAAGTCAAAAACATCTTCCGTGAAAAATTCATGTGGTGCACTCACGGAATTCATTGCAATATTTTTCTCACACCAGTCAGCTGTCTTTTTGGAGCTGTCGACAGAGTGAACCAATTCTGCTCCGGCTTTCAATGCATACAAACTGAATCCTCCTGAGTACGCGAATGTATTCAGTACTTTTTTTTTCTTTGAATACGTTCCGAGTAATTTCCTGTTATCTCGTTGGTCAATGAAGAAGCCTGTCTTTTGCCCTGTTTCGTAGTCGATGACAAATTTGATTCCGTTTTCAACCACTTCCACATTTTCTTCTTTGCCGAACAAAAACTGATTCGTCACTAAAGACGCATCTTGCTTACTCATTGCATCTGCACTCTTATCATAAATGGCTCTGAGTTTTGATCCGTATATTTCTTTCAATGCATCCACGATGAAATTTTTGCAACGATGCATTCCCAGTGTATGGGTTTGTATGACTGCGGTTGTGTTGTAGATGTCGATGATCAGTCCGGGCAATCCATCACCTTCCGCATGAATAAGTCGGTATGCATTGGTGTCAGGATTGTTCGTCAATCCCAATTGCTTCCTGAAGGCAAAAGCTCTTTCCAATTTCCCCTTCCAGAAAGAATACGAACAATCGGTTTTTTCAAAAGAGAAAATTCTAACCTTGATCGAACCCTCGTGGTAATGACCTGTTGCGAGGTATTTCTGATCTTTAGAAAAGATTTCAACGATATCACCTTCGTGGATTCCATTATCGATCTTGTCGACAGCACCTGAAAATAGCCACGGATGTCGGTTTATCAGCGATCGTTCTTTTTGTGGCTTTAAAGTAAGTTTAGGAAAATTAGTTTGCATAAGGAAATTCTGACTGCAAAGAAAAGATAAAAATGAGAATCAGAATTTAATATTTTTTGAATCAAGTACGAAGCGGTAAGGCAGCAATGCATCTGTCCCTGCATAATCTACACCAATTCGTGCGCTGGCCTTGATATCTTTTTTATTCACTGTAATTCCTTTGTCTTCAATCCATATTTTTTTTTCAAGCAGGCTCAGACCTGAGTCAGAGAAATGGATTCCCAACGATTGTGAGACAGTTCCGGGTCCGGCTGAAAGATTTTTTTTTTGCTCAATCATGTTTCTTCTCTCCATCATTTTTTTAATTCCATGTGTAGGGTAAATAGCACGAATCAATACAGCATGCGGAACATTTTTATCATTTGTAACTACATTAAACAAGGAATGAATGCCATAACAGAGGTAGATGTATGCTGTTCCTCCTTCAGAGTACATAATTTCTGTTCGGGCAGTTCTTCTTCCTCCAAAAGCATGCGAAGCACGATCAATGATTCCGGCATACGCTTCTGTTTCTGTAATGATGCCGCCGGTTAGTGTTCCGTTTAATTTAGTGAAGAGATGTTTGCCCAATAATTCTTTGGCGATCTGAACAACATCAGGGCGGAGGTAGAAGGAGCGAGGAAGTTTCAAGAGATTGAATAGTAATTATTGGATTTGAGTATTGCGATGTGCGATATGCGATGGGACTGTAAAATGTTTTTATCGCAATACGCATATCGCCTGTCGCAAATCTGATTTCATGAATTCCACTTCAGCAAATTTCCTTTCACATAAGAAATTTTTTCATTGTCAACTAGCCATTCAACAACTTTCAAAGTCTTGTCTTCATGTGCTCCTTTAATATGCGGCAAGATATCATTGAGTGAAAGTGGTTTCGATGTAAGAATTGCCTGGAGCTGAGATTGCAGATTTGAAAACTCAAGTTCATTGACTCCAAGTTTGTTTCGTTGTAAACAAAAATCACAGCTTCCGCAACGATGAGAAACTTCTTCACCGAAATAATTCAGCAACATCTGGCTTCTGCACGTTGTTTTGTTTGTTGCATAATCAAGCATGGCTTTCACACGAACAATGTATCGCTGCTTACGTTCGGCCAGGTTCTGACGATCAATATGAAGATCCCTCACATCTAAACGATCTTCCGTGAATACAATTTGTGGAGCATCTTTCGCAGGAAGGTAACTGAGAATATCAAGTTTGTCAAGAAGAACAAGGTGTTTGATGGTCTCTTCTTTTGTAAAACCTGCTCTCAATGCAATTTCGCTTTCATTGATGTTAACATAATCATCAAACACACCTTCATGCGATCGCAAAATTACTTTGATCAGGTGATCGAACGTTTCGTTCTTCACCTGGAATTCGTAAAGGTTATTGTTGTTTACTTTAAAATGAATTCGAGCATGCAAATCAACAGCTTCTGTAGTGCTGATCAAACCCTGCAATTCAAGAATCTTCAGGCAATTGAACACAACAGGAATCCGGAGATTGTAGGTTGAGCTGAATGTTGAAATGTCGAAATCGAAACTTACACCTTTTCCGGATCCAACAGGAAGCTGATAAAAGTTCGCAAGCGCCTGGTATGTTTTTCTAATATCTTCGACTTCAGGAAAATTTAATTCTACACGATGTTCGATTTCAGCTTTGTCGGTATTGTTGTAAAGTAAAACAGCGTAAGCTTTTGCTTCATCGCGTCCACCACGGCCGGCTTCCTGGTAATAGGCTTCAATGCCTTCCGGCAAATCGAGGTGAACGACAAAGCGAACATTGCTTTTGTCAATTCCCATTCCGAATGCATTGGTTGCAGCGATGACGCGTGTTTTCCCTTTCATCCAGTCATCCTGCACTTTATTTCTGATGGACGACTGAAGTCCTGCATGATAATATCCCGCTGATATTTTTTTTCGTTGCAGCATTTCAGCAATCTCTTTCGTCCTCTTCCTGTTCCGCACATAAATAATTCCTGTGCCTTCTACTTTGTTAATGATATTGACGAGACGCTGTAATTTATCTTCTTCCTGAAGCACCACATAGGATAAATTTTTTCGCTCAAAGCTTTTCTGAAAAAGATTTTCTGTTTTGAAGAGTAATTTTTCCTGGATGTCTTTTCTAACAGTTTCCGTTGCAGTTGCCGTCAATGCAAGAACAGGAGCGTTACCGGTAAGCTTTCTCACCTCGGCAATCTTGAGATATGAAGGTCGGAAGTCATAGCCCCATTGCGAGATGCAATGTGCTTCATCAATGGCGAGTAGGTTGATGTTCATTTTCTGTAATCTTTCCTGCAACAACTCTGATGTTAATCGCTCCGGTGAGATGTAAAGAAATTTTTCTTTACCGTAAACGCAGTTGTCAAGTGCGATGTCAATTTCATTTCTGCTCATTCCGGAAATAACAGCAACGGCAGGAATCCCTTTTGCTTTAAGATGTTCCACCTGGTCTTTCATCAAGGCGATCAGAGGAGACACGACTACGCAAATTCCTTCTTTTGCAAGAGCGGGAACCTGGAAACAAATGGATTTGCCTCCGCCCGTTGGCATCAAAGCAAGCGTGTCTTTTCCTTCGAGTACCGACAAAATGATATCTTCCTGCAACGGACGAAAGTCGCTATAGCCCCAGTATTTGGTAAGTATTTGCCGGATCAAAGATTTCATTCTGTCACATACAAAGTTTTAAACTTCAACTGTCTTCTTCACATTCTTAAAAATAAATTCATTTCTCTTGTCAATATCCATTTCAATGTGATCTTCCTTGTTTATTTTTCCGGCAAGAATTTGTTTGGATAATTCATTCAAGACTTTTTTCTGCATGACACGTTTTAATGGTCTTGCTCCGAACTGTGGATCATACCCAAGTTGCGCAAGCCAGTCAATTGCTTTTTCCGTTGCCGTGATTTCGATTTCATTTTTCTTCAGCATGTCTTCGAGATGATGGAATTGCAATTCAACAATGCCTCTCACTTCAGCGCGCGTCAATGGCTGGAACATGATGATCTCATCAATTCGATTCAGGAATTCAGGACGAATAGTTTTCTTGAGCAACTCAAACACTTTATTTTTTGTAGTGGCAAGAACCTGGTCAGCATTCGTTTCATTCATTCCTTCAAAACTTTCCTGGATAATTTGCGACCCAATGTTGGAAGTCATAATGATGATCGTGTTCTTGAAACTTGCTGTTCTTCCTTTGTTGTCTGTCAAACGTCCGTCATCCAATACTTGTAAAAGTATATTGAACACATCCGGATGTGCTTTCTCAATCTCATCAAGGAGAATAACGGAATAAGGTCTTCTCCGAACAGCTTCTGTTAATTGTCCTCCTTCATCGTAACCTACATATCCCGGAGGAGCACCAATCAAACGTGACACGGCATGACGTTCCTGGTATTCGCTCATATCAATGCGCGTTAGCGAATTTTCATCGTTGAATAAAAAGTCAGCAAGAGCTTTTGCAAGTTCGGTTTTCCCGACACCAGTTGTTCCAAGGAAAATAAAAGAGCCAATTGGTTTCTTCGCATCCTGTAATCCTGCGCGACTTCTGCGAACAGCATCACTCAATGCTGCTATGGCTTCTTCCTGTCCGACAACACGCTTATGTAATTCTTCTTCGAGATGAAGTAGTTTTTCACGTTCTCCCTGCATCATTCGTTTCACTGGAATTCCTGTCCAGCGCGCAACAACTTCTGCAATGTCTTCTGAATCCACTTCTTCCTTGATCATTGCTGTATTGCCCTGCATTCCGGGCAATTGTTTTTCAAGTTTCGATAACAACTCCTCAGCTTCTTTAATTTTTCCATATCGGATTTCAGCAACTTTTCCATAATCACCTGCGCGTTCCGCATGATCAGCTTCCAACTTCAGGTTTTCAATTCCTTCTTTTGTATTCTGAATTCCCTGGACAACTTTCTTTTCATCTTCCCATTTTGCCTTCAGCTGATTTCGTTCATCCGTGATGTTGGCGATTTCTTCGTTCAACTCTTTCAGTTTCCTGTCATCTTTTTCGCGCTTGATTGCTTCACGTTCTATTTCCAGTTGCATGATTCTTCGTTGAATCTCATCCAACTCTTCCGGAACAGAATCGATTTCAAGTCTCAGCTTTGCAGCAGCTTCATCCACCAGGTCAATTGCTTTGTCAGGAAGAAAACGATCGCTGATATATCGTTCACTCAATTCCACCGCAGCAATAATTGCTTCATCTTTAATTCGGACTTTATGATGTGTTTCATAACGTTCTTTCAATCCGCGAAGAATTGAAATTGCATCTTCCGTAGATGGTTCTTCCACCATCACTTTCTGAAAACGTCTTTCAAGCGCTTTGTCTTTTTCAATGTACTTCTGGTATTCGCCAAGTGTTGTTGCACCGATTGCACGTAATTCACCTCGCGCAAGTGCAGGCTTCAGGATGTTGGCAGCATCCATGGCGCCATCACTACCTCCGCCCACACCAACGAGCGTATGAATTTCATCGATGAATAAAATAATTTCTCCGTCAGCATGAATGACTTCTTTTACCACTGATTTCAGTCGCTCTTCAAATTCTCCTTTGTATTTCGCTCCTGCAATCAATGCACTCATGTCAAGTGAAAAGATTCGTTTTGATTTTAGGTTCTCCGGAACATCCCCGTTGATGATGCGATGAGCCAGTCCTTCTGCGATGGCTGTTTTACCAACTCCGGGTTCACCGATGAGGATCGGATTGTTTTTAGTTCTTCGGGAAAGTATTTGCAACACTCTTCTGATTTCTTCATCACGGCCAATCACCGGATCGAGTTTTCCTTGTGTGGCAAGATCGTTCAGGTTCTTTCCGTATTTGTTGAGTGCATTGTACGTTTCCTCAGCAGACTGGCTCGTAACTTTTGATCCTTGGCGAAGTTCCTTGATGGCAGCTTTTACCTCGCGTTCATTCACTCCTTCCTGCTTCAGCAATTGTGCAGTTCTGTCTTTGCTGAGAATCATTCCTATTAATAAATGTTCGATGGAAACAAATTCGTCTCCGAATGAACGCATGAAAGCAATTGCCTTTTGAACAACTTTGTTTGATTCATCGGAGAGATAGTGATTGTCTCCGTTAGAGCGAGGATAGGAGCGAATTATTGAATCAAGCCCTTTCAGGATTGCATCAGGGCTAACGTTCACTTTTTTTAAGATATAAGGAATGACATTTTCATCCACTTCGATCATTCCTCTCAACATGTGCGCAGGTTCAATGGCTTGCTGCTCATACGTGATTGCAAGTTGTTGCGCTTCCTGAAGCGCTTCCTGCGATTTAATGGTGAAGTTATTTAAGTTCATTTTAGCTTCAAATTAGTAATGAATACGAATATACGAATTGTGATTTATACTTTTTGCGTTGGCGGAATATCAAAGAAGTTGCCACGGATCAAAGTGAAAAATTTAAGAACAAAATGGCGCAATTACAAAGCCGGAAAGGACAAATTGGCTACTAAAAATAAAGCTTAGAAAAATCTCTTGATTACCCTGAGTTTATGTGTGTACTTGTTGGTCTCTTCACTGAAAATTCCCTGATGATCAAGTTTATCGACATGCACTTTTCCGCTGGCATGAATGATTTTGTTCCCGGATAAAATAATACCAACATGCGTAATTTTTCCCTCTTGGTTTTCAAAGAAAGCAAGGTCGCCGGGTTTTGATTCTTCCAACAGGTTGATGGTTCTTCCTTGTTGCGCTTGTTGATTCGCATCGCGTTTCAAAAGAATTCCGCAAAGTTTGAAAACCATTTGTGTGTACCCTGAACAATCCAACCCGAACGGAGATCTTCCTCCCCATAAATAAGGGGCATTAAGATACATGAAAGCATGTTCAACTATATTCGATGGATCAGGGGAAGAAAAAAGTTTTACGTTTCCATCATAGATGTACTCCGTGTTTCCGATCCGGAATTTTTTGTTCTGATAAGCCGGAAGTGTGCTTCCGAGAACAACTGGAATGATGTTGCTCTGATTGAAAATAACAATCTGTACGATATCAAGAGTTGCTGTAGAAGGCTGTGTAGAATTTTTTTTCAGTTCTTCTTCTTCGATAGATATGATTTGTTTCTTATCAACCCATCCAATGTAATCATCATAACATAACCGAACCTTTCTCCACGACTCGTGCTTGTCAAGTACTTCGACCGCTTCACCAAACAAGAGTTGTGAAACCATTTCACTCTTATCAGAAGGTTCTGACCGGACAGGGATCATACTTAGGTTACAGATGCCGTACATTTTTTTAAGTTCAAAGTTCAAAGTTCAATGTTGAAGTTAAACGCTAATATCAGGAACTTAGTTGATACCTCAATAAAATAATAATTGCGTCACTGAAAGTCTTTTGAAGAATCTCAACTCTGCTTTGAACTAAGAACTTTAAACTAACTCCACTACCATCGCACTCGCTCCACCACCGCCATTGCAAATTCCGGCTGCACCGATTTTTGCATTACGTTGTTTTAACACGTGAAGCAAAGTCACAATAATTCTTGCTCCGGAGCAACCAAGCGGATGTCCAAGCGAAACAGCTCCACCGTTTACATTTACTTTTGAAGAGTCAAGTTTCATTTCGTTGTTGTTGGCAATAGCGACTACAGAAAAAGCTTCGTTGATTTCGTAATACTGAATGTCTTCCGCTTTTAAGTTTGCCTTTGCAATTGCTCGCGGCAATGCTTTAGAAGGAGCTGTGGTAAACCACTCCGGAGCTTGCTGTGCATCAGCGAACCCCCTGATTTTTGCAATCGGTTTGATGCCAAGTTTGTCGGCTTTTTCTTTGCTCATCAGCACAACTGCCGCTGCTCCGTCATTCAGTTTCGATGCATTAGCAGCAGTTACTGTTCCGTCTTTTTGAAATGCAGGTTTCAGTGTCGGGATCTTGTCGAACTTTACATTTTTATATTCCTCGTCATCACTTACGATCAATGGATCTTTTCCGCGTTGAGGAACCGACACAGGAACGATCTCATCTTTGAATAATCCTTTGGAGTAAGCGTCAGCAGAACGTTTGTAAGACTCAACAGCATATGCATCCTGTTCTTCACGGCTGATTTTGCATTCTGTTGCACAAAGTTCAGCAGCACTTCCCATGTGATAATCGTTGTATACATCCCAGAGTCCATCTTTCACCAGACCATCTGTAATCGATCCGTGACCAAGACGATAACCGTTTCGTGCTTTATCGAGGTAATAAGGAACATTGCTCATGCTTTCCATTCCTCCGGCTACAACAACTTCGTTGTCTCCAGTCATAATTGACTGAGCACCCAGCATGATGGCTTTCATTCCTGAAGCACATACTTTATTTATTGTTGTTCCCGGAGTCGTATTCGGAATGCCTCCCCAGATGGAAGCTTGCGTTGCAGGCGCTTGTCCAACGTTTGCTGACAATACGTTTCCCATGTAGACTTCCTGTACTTCTTTCGGATCCAATTTGATTCTCTCCAAAGCCGCTTTGATGGCTGCTGCTCCAAGTTGCGTTGCTGATAAGGCGGACAATGCTCCTCCGAAACTTCCAATTGGTGTTCTTACTGCGGAAACGATATAAACTTCTCTCATGATTGAAGATTGAATATTTTTTATTGAATATTGATAATGACTCTTGAAAACAAGTTTGCGAAATTAATCATTTCCGACTAGTATCGAAACGACCATCACCAAATGAACTAATGAACTATTGAACCAATGAACTAATTAACCAATTAACTGGTAAACTAATAAACCAATGAACCAATTCCACTCCGCCTGTTCATATTTTTTTTTGGGGGACAAGAACGATCATATCCAAATATTGATATTTACATTTTAACGCTATGAACAAATTCTTCCTGCGGCTGAGCAACAGTCATGAAGTTATTTTGAAATACACACTCGTATTTACTACGGTGGTGTTGATTGTGATTGCGCTTCCCAGAGAAACGCAGTTCAACTATGCTTACCAGCGCGGAAAACCCTGGGCTTATGAAAACCTGATTGCGCCTTTTGATTTCGCGATCAACAAAACGGAGTCGGAAGTAAATGAAGAGAAGGCGCTTGCGTTGAAAAGTGCTCATTCATTTTACCGATACGATTCGAAAGTGGCAGATCAGAAAATTTTGTCTTTCAAAAATGATCTCGAAGATGCCTGGCTGAAAGATCCCAAAGTGGATAAGAGTAAACCGGGATCAGCGAAAAAGAAATCGGAGTTAATCACTTCAGGAGAAGTTTTACTAACTGACATTTATGATAAAGGAGTTATTCTGATAAACGACCAGTCTTCTGCACAGAAAAATGACGAAGTCATTAATTTACTGGTGAACAATGTATCTGAAGAAAGACCAATTACAGATTTCTATACGATACAAGGAGCGTATGATTACATCACATCGCAGCTATCAAACTACCCGCAATCGGATCGCGATTTTCTGTTTCCTCTTTTGGAAAATTCACTTTCTCATAATGTGATGTACGATGATGCTGCCACGCAAAAATGGACACGCCAGGTGCTTGACAACGTCTCCATCACGCATGGCATGGTGCAAAAAGATGAAGCAGTCATTCTGAAAGGAGAAGTAGTAGACGATCAGAAGTTTCAGAAAATTGAGTCACTGAAAGAGGAGATGAAAAACCAGGAGTTCACCGGAAGTTCCCGCGGCATGCTGTTTCTCGGACACTTTATTTTAGTATCGCTTGCAATGATGATGCTCATCCTGTTTCTTGCTTCATTCAGGAAGGAGATTTATAACGACAATTCACGAATCATCCTGCTCATGTTATTGATCCTGCTCGTCACTTACATGTTTTTGTGGGCACGAAAGATCAACGTGTTCGACATGTATCTCGTTCCGGTTTGCATTCTTCCCATTGTTGTTCGGGCGTTTTATGATACACGCACAGCATTGTTTACGCATATTATTACGTTGCTCATTATCGGTTTTGAAGCGCCAAGCGGATTTGAATTCATGTTCATTCAAACCGTTGCAGGAATGGTGGCAATCTTCAGCATTGTGAGCATGAGCAAACGTTCACAGTTTTTCATTTCCGTGCTGATGATTTTTTTGTCGTATGCAATTTCTTTCATTGGTGTTACCATTATTCACGAAGCGAATTTCAGAACCATCGACTGGATGAATCTCAAGTGGTTTGCGGGGAACAGCATCATCACGCTGTTCGCGTTTCCGCTCATCTTTGTCTTTGAACGGACGTTTGGATTTTTGTCTGATGTGTCACTGATGGAATTGTCGGATTCAAATTCTCCGATGTTGCGTGAACTTGCATTCAAAGCTCCCGGAACTTTTCAGCATTCATTGCAGGTTGCAAACCTTGCTGAAGCGGCTATTTTTAAAGTGGGAGGAAACCCGCTCCTGGTAAGGGTAGGCGCGTTACATCACGACATCGGCAAGATTGATATGCCAATGTACTTTATTGAAAATCAGAATACGCAGGCAAATCCTCACGATCATCTTTCCATAGAAGAAAGTGTGCGCATCATCAAGAGCCATGTCATAAAAGGCATTGAGAAGGCGAAGAAGCATAAAATTCCGGAACAGATTATTGACTTCATCCGTACACATCACGGAAATATGCGGCTTCAATATTTCTATCGAACGTTTCTGAAAAACTACCCGAATGAAATCCTGGATGAAGAAGTCTTTCGTTATCCGGGTCCATTGCCGTTCTCAAAGGAAACGGCTGTATTGATGATGGCGGATTCCGTGGAAGCTTCGTCAAGGAGTCTGCAACACGCTGATGCAGAAACTATTGATCAGTTGGTCGAAAACATCATTAACAACCAGATCGAGCAGAATCAATTCATCAATTGCCCGATTACGTTGAAGGATATTTCGGACATCAAAAAGATTTTTAAAAAGATGTTGATGAGCATCTACCATGTAAGAATGGAATATCCTGTTTGATGTTTCTTAAAGCCAAAGCAGCCTAATGAATGGATCTATTGTTTAAGATTTTGGCTGAAAGATGAAGTTTGTTGCGATAGGGCGGGGAAATGTTTCCTCGATCATTTTTCCCAGTACCTTTAAGGGCTTTAAAATTACACTATAGTAGATGATTTGTTTATGGCATGATTTTACACTACTAGTATTCTAAACAAACACGTCATGAACCTCAAAGTCGCATCGTCATTAGAAGAAGTCATAGAAGCATGGAGATTGGTGTATCACCAGTATGTTGATTCAATGCTAATTGATGTAAATCCGTTTTCAAT
Organism: Bacteroidota bacterium; assembly: GCA_043742705.1. Classification (GTDB taxonomy): domain Bacteria; phylum Bacteroidota; class Bacteroidia; order AKYH767-A; family 2013-40CM-41-45; genus JAPLDA01. The sequence goes on along the minus strand of JAYTXY010000145.1, from coordinate 24,974 downwards.
TTTTACGTTCCCTGAATATCTTACCCGCAATTCAGCCATCATCATTGGCAAGTCGGAAGATAAGAGCGAGTGTACCATTTCAGCTGTACTTGACAGCAAAAAAGGGTTGCCTTTGGATGCTTACTTTAAAGAAGAGCTCGATCACCTTAGAAAGGAAAAAAGAAAACTAATAGAAATAGGTTTACTCGCTTCCTCACGGGAAACACTGAGTCGTGTTCAAACGTTGGAATTACTTTCAAGCATTGGTCATTTTGGAAGTTTCAGTAACTATCATGATTATGTAATTGGTGTTCATCCCCGAAGGGCTGAGTTTTTCAAAAGGGTTTTCGGTTTTAAAGTGATTGGTGAATCAAAAGAGTACCACCGTTTAAATCAGGCTGAGGTTGTGCTGTTACATTCAGCCGGACCTGATTTCGAAGCGATGGCTCGCAAAGCAAGTCGCGCCGAACATTTTGACAGAAGAGAATTGCGATTTGAGAAACGTTTTCAGTTTGATAAAGTCTCGCTTTCCCAGGCCCCGGAAACAGGCAACTATTTCATGTCGTTTGTAAAGAAACTCAGGGAACAATTTCTTCCTCCGAAAAAGCTAAGTCTTGGTTAATTGATTCTGGTTTTTACATCCATTGCATCCCGCAATGCGTCACCTAAAAGATTAAAGGCAGTTACTGTTACAAAGATGGCCAGTCCCGGAAAAAAGACGAGCCACCACGCTTCAAAATTTTCTTTCCCTGCAAATAACAAAGAGCCCCAGGTAACAACATCCTGAGGAACACCAATACCAAGAAACGAAAGTCCCGATTCAATAAGGATTGCAGACGCAATTCCAAATACGATGGCAACCGTTGCCGGAGCAAGCGCATTAGGCAAAGCATGTTTCACAATAATTCTGAAATTTGATAAGCCCATTGCGCGTGCATTCTCCACGTACTCGGAATTTCTTGCGCGCAATAATTCTGCACGGGTAAAGCGTGCAATTTCAGTCCATGAAGTAAGGCCGATGATGAGAATGATCATGGTAAAGGACGGTCGCGCAATTGCAGCAATTGAAATGATAAGAACGAGTCGCGGAATAGAAATAAAAACTTCGATCGTTCTAGAAACAAGTGAATCAACAGGTGCGACAATTTTCTTCGAGAAGAATGAGAATACGTTCAATAGCTTTCCTGCTTTGTAAAAGATAAAAAGCAGCATCAGGAAGATTGCAATGCTGATTAAAAGTTCGAAGATGATTCCAATGCCTGGATTCATCATCATTTCAGAAAGTGTGTTACTTCTAACATAAAAACCATAGAAGTAAGCGGGAATTATTCCAACCACAGTCATCCAAAGACTTCCGCGTGAAGCAACAAGGTACAGATCACCGAAATAACCGGCAGCAGCTCCAAGAGTAATACCAATAACAGAGGCGATGATCATGGCAAGAATTCCGATACTAAGTGAAATGCGCGTTCCATGAATTAATCCTGACAATACATCAGCTCCGTTCTTTGTTGTTCCAAGCCAGTGTGTTTTCAAAGATGGTGATGTGTACTCCGTATTTTCAGAATCACTTTTTCCGGGAGAATATGAAATTAGTGTCCAAATTATTTTCTCAGTTTTCATTCGTCTCCAATTCACCTGGTTCGCTTGCACATTTTCTTTCTTTCCTGTTTCCTGATTTTTAATTTCTATCACATTTGAAAAAGAAAATGCCGGAAAAAACATTTTATCATTGTACTGAACGAACAAAGGTTTGTCGTTGGCGATAACAGGAGCAAGCAATGCCACGAGCAGCAAAAAGGAGAGTGCATATAAGCTAAATAATGCCGGTTTGTTTTTCCTGACATGCCTCCATACTGAATGCGTAAGAAAGTTTTTTCTGTCCGTCATCAGCTCAGCGTTTTTGAAAATGAAATTCTCGGATCAACGGCAGCGTATAAAATGTCACTGAATAAATACCCGATCATTGTAAGAATTCCTGTTAGCGTAAACACAGCGACCAGCATCGGGTAATCCTGAGCATCAATGCTGCTGAATAGTTGAGAACCCATTCCCGGAATGGTGAAAATACTTTCTAGAATTACCGAACCGCCAATCATATATGGAAAAACTGTTGCAAAGACGGTGATGACAGGAAGCAAGGAATTTTTCAGTGCATGTTTCCACAATACTGTTTGTTCAGGGAGCCCTTTTGCCCGCGCTGTGCGAATAAAATCCTGGCTCAATATTTCCAGCATTGAAACACGAAGTGATCTCGACAGAAATGCAAATGAACTGTACGTGTAGCAGATGGATGGAAGGATTAAATAGGGGAGAGAGATTTTTATTTTTTCAAAGACGCTTGAATCCAAAGGATAACCTGTAACCGGTTTCACTCCGGAGGCAGGAAAAATATTCAGTACGTCTGTATTGCAGAATGTCATCAGTAATAATGTGGCGACCCAAAATGCCGGCAATGAATAAAGCATAAATAATAGCAGTGAAGAAATCCTGTCAAAACGCGAATTCTTTTTTGATGCAGCTTTTATCGCAACAGGAATGCTGATGAGATAAGCAAAGAAAACAGAGATGAGTGTAAAGAAAAGTGACCATCCTACTTTTCCTCCAATCACAGTTGATACTGGTTGTTTACTAAGATACGATGTTCCGAAATCTCCACGAAGCAATCCGCGGCTTTGTCCGTCACCAAAAAGCCAACGATGATATTGATTCACCGGATGGAAACTGATAACCGGAACATAATTTTTCCACGCTGAAGAATGCTGAAGAATCCGTTCGAAATTTTTCTCTAAAGATTTTGCAGCTTCTGTTTCTTCGGGGACATATTTTTCGAAAAAAGATTTTGCGGAGTTAATACCGGATTGAATGCTTTGTTTTTTTGAAGAAGATTTTAGCGCTGCTACTTCAAACCGAAATTTATTCAAATCACTTTTGAAAAACTCATTGTTAATTGAAGTGTCTTTTGCGGAACCAATTTGATTCAATTTATTTTCAAGCATCAACTCTGACTCGTAGTACTGCTGAATCTCTTTCCAGTTTCCGTACTCGGAAACTAAATGTGAAAGAGCTTGTCGTTCGCTTTTATCCGAAACTCTAAAAAGCGTGTCAGGTTCAGCAAGTGAATGAATGCCGAAATAAAAAACCGGAAGATCAAGTCCGAGACGATGTGTCCAGTAAGCGCGTTGTTCCTGCTGCGCGATTGACTGCGTGCTGATGTCACCCGAACTCTGCGAAGCCGTCATCATTCTCTCCACAGGATCACCGGGAGCATTCACAAGAATCATAAAAGAAAAAAGTGTGATGACAATAAATGTCGGAATGAAAAGCAGAATTCTTCTGAGGATGTATCTCTTCATGCAATTTTATTTCCTGCTATAATTAAACAAGATGCTTTCAGCATGACAATTTCTTTGGTTCAATAAACAATATTCAATTTTCAATCTCCAATTGTCAATTTGGAGAAACTCCGTCTTTCATTGCAGTTCCTGGATTTCCGGAAAGTAATTTCAATGTATTCAATAGAATTCCTGGGCGTTCTGAAAATACTTCTGCATTGCCAAACCGCTTGTGAATAATATTCCTTCTCAAACTTGAATAAAGAAATACGTACGGCTGATCATTGTAAATGAGTCGCTGTAATCTTTTAGACAAATCTATTCGGACAGAATCGTTGATCGTTGCTTTAATCGAATCAATCAATGCGTTGCTTTGAGTATTTCCAAAACCACTGTAATTGGATCCTTTGCTGATCCACGAATCTGTATGCCAGAGTTGTGTGAAGTCTTCCGTGAAAGAACTTCCTCCCCAGGATCCCATCATCATATCGAAATCGTGGTTGCGGGCTTTCTCCACAAAAATTTTCAGATCAAGTGAAAGTAAATTTACTTTCACTCCTGCTTTCATCATCTCTTCTGCAATCATCGAGGCGATATCTTTCCAGTCGCTAAGTATATTGAGAAAATGAAGACTGAAACTCAATTGCACTTTTTCTCCGGCTATCATCTTGTCACGAATTCCATCACCGTCTGAATCTTTCCATCCTGCTTCGTCAAGCAACTGTTTCGCTTTTTCAATATCCAGCGGAACAGGTTGCAAATCGTGGTCAAATTCTTTCTTGAGTGGCGAAACGTTCGTCACCACACGTTTGCATTGACTGCTGTAATTTTTATAAACGAACTTAATGATGTTGTCTACAGGTGTTAGATAAGCCATTGCTTTTCTTACCTTTTGATCATCGAAAAAATTCTTGTGGTTTACACCGTCCGGTTTTTCGTTCAAAGCGATGTATGTGTAATTATATGAGAGCGAAAAAATGGAATTGTAGTTTCTGTTAAACTCTTCGTTTTCTTTGAGCGACATCAGCGTCTTTGCAGAAAGGTTGGTAGAAGCATCCATCGCCTGTGCTTTGAACTCCAGCATGGAAGAATTGTCGTCTTTGTTCAGTTTGAAAATTATTTTCTCAAGAAAAGCAAACTCATGGTAATCGGTAGAATGAGCAGTCCAGTGATTTTTCTTTTTTACAAGAGTGATGTATTGGCCTTGCTCCCAGTTTTCAACGGCATACATACCTAATCCCGTAATAAATTTCGGATCGTGTCCGTACTTGTCATTGTTGAAATCGTTGCTCCATGCAACAAGATCTTTTTGTTCATCCGCTTTGAAGTCTTTGCTGTCAAATTGTTCAAAGCTATAGTGGGACAAAATATTCTTCGAATCAAAATAAGTCCGTTGCATCACCGGATAATCCGTTAGGAAAGCCACATTCTGTATGTACGGTCTTTTCATAATGAGCGTAAACTTTCTCGGATTCACCGCATCAATTTTTATCTCTTTCAGATTTTCCCAATATGGTTTTGCATGCGGATTATTAGTGAGCGGACATTTGATCGCCTTCGCAGTAAAAATGATGTCATCCATTGTTAAAGGAGTTTCGTCATCCCAACGAGGTTCTGTCTTTAATTCATAGGTAAATTGCAATCCGTCTGAAGAGATAACCGGAAGAGATTTTGTAAGACCTATGGCTATTCCCTGGTTTTCAAAATCAGTATTGATAAGAAACATTTGGGTGTAAAGATTGATCTCACTTCTCGGGGAAGAATTGCCATTAGTCGGATGCAAATCGCTGGGTTCTGAAATGATGTGATAGATCAGCGTATTTTCTTTTGACCAGGAAGGAAGAAATTCTTTCGCATCATTGAACTTAATCCACGGAGACAGATTGGCTTCTGAAACACCGGAACCATTCTTTTTCCCGGTGTTGCAAGACAGCATAAGGATGACGAGAGGTAAAACAAGGATATATTTAATTTTCATGCAAACGAAATAAGACTGCTAATGTGCAGTTGGAATCAAAGTTGGACTATTCTTTTCATTGAAGCAAAAGGAATTTTTCGTGTGAGGGATTTTTTTTCAACAGTGAAATAGCGAGCGGATGTCATCAAAACTATTGGATGAACATATATTTATGTACGGTAAACATGATTCAATCACTTTACTTACTTTTGTCACCGAATAGAAAATTTTCTACTGAAATAATTACTAATCAAATTTATCTCAATCTTTAAAAATTTATGAAACGTACATCAACAGCGGTTTGGAATGGCTCAGGAAAAGAAGGCAGCGGACATCTTAGTTCACAAAGTAATGCTTTGAGCAAAATGCAATATTCATGGAACTCCCGCTTCGCTGAAGGAACAGGAACCAATCCTGAAGAATTAATCGCTGCAGCGCATGCAGGATGTTTCAGCATGAAGCTCAGTTTTGTATTAGGCGCAGCCGGTTTTACTCCTGACTCGATTGAAACTTCTTCGACCGTTACAATTGACAGCGGTACCATTTCTGATTCTCATCTTGTGGTAAAAGCAAAAGTTCAGGGTATCACCAAAGAGAAATTTGAAGAATGTGCTGCCGAAGCAAAAGCTACCTGCCCTGTATCAAAGGTTCTGAATGCAAACATTACTATGGAAGCAAGTCTTTTATAAGGAAGCCCGTTTTTAATCTGTACTTTGGCGTTAACTTTAAATAAATTCTTCTTTTGAACTTTCACGACTTTCATCTTTGCGAGCCTCTTTTGGAAGGTCTCGATTCCATGGGGTTTGAGTCACCTACTCCCATTCAACAGCAGGTGATTCCATCTATTCTTGAAGGCAGGGATGTGATTGCCGGTGCGCAAACAGGTACGGGAAAAACAGCTGCTTATCTTTTGCCTTTGCTTGATCGCATTTCAAGAAATAAAATTCCGCATACTTCTGCATTGATTGTGGCGCCAACGCGTGAGCTCGCTCAACAGATTGACCAGGCATTACAAGGTTTTGCGTATTTCACACATGCAAGTTCCATTGCTGTGTATGGCGGCAGTGACGGAGTTGTGTTTGAGCAAGAAAAAAGATCACTTACAGACGGAGCTTCTGTTATCATCGCCACACCCGGACGATTGCTGAGTCATCTCAACATGGGTTACGTAAAGTTCAACCAGCTTGATTGTCTCGTATTGGATGAAGCAGATAAAATGCTTGACATGGGATTTTATGATGACATCATGCGTATCATCAGCTTTCTTCCCAAAGAGAGACAAAACCTTTTCTTCAGTGCAACTATGCCTCCGCGTATGCGTGAACTGGCGAAACGCATTATGAAAAACCCCGCTGAAGTGAACATTGCATTGAGCAAACCGGCGGAAGGAATTTTGCAAGGAGCTTATCTTGTTCATGAGAGTCAGAAAACACCACTGCTAGTGAAACTGCTTGCAGGAAAAGAATTGACGAGCACGATCATTTTTGTTTCTACCAAAAGCGGAGTGAAGTCTTTAGTTAGTGAATTGCACAAAGCGAAACTTGGGGCGAAAGCCATCAGCAGTGATTTGTCGCAGCAAGAGCGTGAAGAAGTAATGCTAGCATTTAGAAGTCAGCGCACAAAAATTATAGTAGCTACAGATATTCTTTCCCGTGGAATTGACATTGACACAATTGGTCTCGTCATCAATTATGATGTTCCGGGTGATGCAGAAGATTATGTTCATCGTATCGGACGTACAGCAAGGGCTGAATCCACGGGTGTTGCGCTAACGCTTGTCAATGAAAAGGATCAGTATCGTCTCGCACAGATTGAAACACTGATTGAAAAGGAAGTTCCGAAGATTGCTTTGCCACCGGAGTTAGGTCAGGGACCTGTCTGGAATCCCAAAAAACAACCAAGGATTCCACACAAAAAAAGTTTTCGTAAGCCTGCTCAAAAAAGATAAGCTACTCCTTCATCGACCATCACTGCATGATCATGTAGGCGCAAGCAGGATTTCTATCCCGTAATTTTGATAACGAAATTCCGTTTCACCTTTAAGGGTGATAAAGTTTGGAGTTTTTAGTTCGGTGTTCATAGACAAAAAGTTTAATTAACTTCTCTGAATACCGAACAAACTCCCGACTATTTAATGCTCCAGCGGTCTCTTCTTAATCATTCCGCCCTTCGTATCCTTGATGCTGTGCATTACCACAAACGCCTGCATATCGATCTTTTCAATTTCCGCTTTTAATTTTGCAACTTCAAGTCGTGTAATTACGGTGAATACAATATCAGTATCATCCAGTTGATGACCGTGTGTTCCGAATCCACGCTTGCCTTTATACAGAGTAACTCCTCTTCGAAGATCTTTCGTAATCATCTTCCGGATTTCATCACTGCGTGAAGAGATGATGGTCACACCGGTGTATTCTTCAAGACCGGAGATCAGGAAGTCTACGGTTTTCGCTGCGGACAAGTAGGTTAGAATTGAGTACAACGCCTGTTCAAAGGAAAGTACGAATGCAGCCACAGAAAAAATGATAATGTTGATGATCAGGATTACATCTCCGATCGTGATGCTTAATTTTTTACTCAATGTAACTGCGAGAATCTCTGTTCCGTCAATGACTCCGCCACCTCGCATAGCCAATCCGATTCCTGAGCCAAGAAAAAATCCTCCGAAAACTGCCACCAATAATTTATCGGAAGTAACAACAGGATATGGAATGAGAAGTAAGCACACAGCTAAACCAAGAATTGCAGTAAGTGTTTTAAATGCAAATACTTTATCAATTTGCCTGTATCCAAGAAAAATAAATGGAATGTTAATTACGATGATTAATGCCGATAGCGACCATCCTGAGATTTCAGCGACCAGTAACGAGATTCCGGTAACACCTCCGTCAATAAAACCATTCGGAAGGAGAAAGCCTTTTAATCCCAATCCCGCGGAAAGCATTCCAAGAATGATGAGTGAACCGTCAACGAGTTGCCTGCGGAAATGAATTTTAAAAATGACTCTGTCTTTCAGGTTAGGTTGATGTGGTTGTTCTCCGTGTTTCTTCGCACGTTGCTTTACGAAATTCTGAATCAATACCTGGTAGAGTGGATTCATGACTTGCTGTGTTTTATAAAGGTAAGCCTTTGTGATTAAACAAAGACGTACCTTATTTTTTAAGAGATGATTAGTTTAATGACGATCAATAAAACGATTGAACCTCCTACAAATACGATGGGAAATAACAATCCGTTTTTCTCTTTATTATTTTCTGAATTTTGTTCCATTTGATTAAATGCTTTTGAAATTAAATACTGACTTATTGGTTTGATGAAATAGTTGGCAGCTGTTTCAGGTTCATTTTGTAAATAATTCTTAGTGAAACTTAGTGCTCTTAGTGTCTGCGTGATAAAAAATTTAACCACTAAGACACTAAGATCACTTAGAACCACAAAGATTCGCAAAGAGAAGTTCAATCCTTATTTCGATATGAATTTCCAGCAGAATGCTAAAACAGTTTCTGAATAATAAAAATCAGGAATCAGATCAGGAAGACACAAAACGCAAGATGCAAACGCAATGCAAATTGCCTGTGATAAAAAAGTTTTTGGGAAGAAAAATTGAAAAATTATTTTTCTGAAAAAGAAGAATGATAACTCGGGTTTGAAAATCCTTGCTCATTAGAACCCTGGGTTGAATGAGTGTTGCTCTTTGTTACGCAGGCTGCAGCCGGAACTCCCGGACTTGCGATGATAATGGATTCTCCATTCGCAAAAGACGAGATAGAAGTAAACGTTGTTTCTTCACCTGTCTTCGAAACGGTATTTCCGTACGACTCACCAAAAAAAAAGCAGAAATAAAACAACGCTGCTGTCAGCCATGTTGCTTTCTTAAGTGGTTGGAAATATTTTTTCTTAGCCAGGATCATTTCGCTCCGAAGATAAAAAAAATCAGCAGTCTATATATTATCGTTGAACCACAAATCTTTGCTTAACGAGAGAATTGTTACTTGAAATAAAATAAACTCCGTTTGCAATTTCCGAAACATCAATAGAGATAATTGAAGAGATAGAGTTTATCTCAATATGCCTTACGTTCTTTCCGAATGCATCACAGATTTCAACTTCTTTAATTCTAAATTCGGAGTTATCAATTTTTAATTCATTCGTTACAGGATTAGGATAAGTGGAAATGCGATTTAATATGTTTTTGTTGATACCTGTAAAAGTTCCACCTGTCCATTTTGCTGTATAGTTCTGTCCGCTACCGGCTTGTTCACCTAAAGAATATAATTCGCCATTGTAAATAGCTTGTGTTCGGGCACCAGCTGACAAATCTGTTCCCAATACTGTCCACGAAGTTCCATCCCAATAAGCGGCCCGGTTTGCGGTCACACTATTTACTGTCCAATAAGTTCCTCCGACAAATAATTTATTTGCAGCCGGCAGAAATGACTGCACGATGGCTGTGCTTCCTCCGATACCTCCGTTTACATCAGCCCAAACTGAGCCATCCCACGATGCAATATGATTGACGGCAACGCTTCCTGCCATTGTGAAATTTCCACCGACATATAATTTACTATTGAACACAGCCAAAGCTCTTACAACATGAATAAAACCGCCGGTTAATCCACCGCTTACATCACTCCAGGTTGTGCCATTCCATTTCGCAATAAGATTAACACTGACACCGTCAATGTTGGAAATAGTTCCCGCAGCATACAATTCTCCATTGTAAGATGCCAGTGAAAATACATTGATGTTACCGGAGCCATTATCCAACGCGATCCAATTGCTACCATTCCATTTGGCAACTCCATGATTTCCGGCACCCGAACCACTTCCTCCTGCATACAATTCTCCGTTGTGAATTGCAAAACAATTGACGGTACCAATCGGACAATCCATTCCAACAGGACTCCAGTTTGTGCCGTTCCATTTCGCTACTTTGTGAATCGCGATGCCTGCTACAGAATCAACGTATCCACCTGCTATCAATTCATTGTTAAAAACAATCATGCTGTTCACAACATAACTTGATGCTCCTTGCTGAAATCCCCCACCAACATCACTCCATGATAAACCATTCCATCTCGCAATTGCAAGTGCAGGATTTCCATCGGCATGTTCAAAATTTCCACAAGCATAAAGTTCATTATTATAGACTGCGGATCCCCACACGTATGCATCCATGCCGCTTCCTGCAGGAACCCACTGTGCATTCGCGATAAAAGAGAAAAGGAAAATAGAAATTGAAAGAGTAAAGATTTTTTTCATGGTGCGGGTGTTTAGAATTTGTTTAAGGCAAAAGTGTGAAAAATATAAGAGCGCAACCATCCCTGATGATGGGTATTTTATATACCCAATAACACGGGTAGTTAAGCTAAAAGTCAAAAATAAAAAGTGAGAAGAAGACGAGGTTCCCTATTAGTTCACGCAAACATCTTTCCTTCTTCGACCTGTTGAATTAGTTCTTTTCGTCTTGAAACTAATTCTTCAAGTGAAGCGAAGTATTCTATTTTTTCATCCTTCACTCTTCGTGCAACACCTTCGTCATGCACACTTAAATCGTCCCAGAAATAAATGAGGATAAAAGGTAGAGGATCTTCGTCCTCATCAAACTGTCCGACAAAAATTGTGTCAAGGCTGAAAAGAAAATCTCCGATCTTTCTTTCGTAATCAGGAAGAAAAGATTTCGGCATTTCATGTTGTTCCCAGTCGACATAGTCTTCTTCTGCGACTTCAAGTAATTGACCTTCTTTGTAGATGAAGTATTTCATTGGTTAGAATTGCGAACTGCAAATTAGGATATGAGATTGTTAACGAAAAATTCGAAATCCAAAATTCGAAATTCAGTAAAAGTGATTCCGATTGGATTCGAACCAATGGCCTTCCCGATTAGAATCGGGATGCTCCATCCGCGATAAGTTTTTCAAGCATTTTTCTGCTTTTCCAGTTTTTGATTTCCTTTTCTCTCATGATAGCATTTGATTTTTTGTCAAAGTTTTCTGAGTGAAGAAGTTTCCAATCATCAATCCCACCTGTAAAACCAGAATGATTTGAAATATGTTTACGAATTCTCTCTTCGATCTTTTCAGAAGTATATCCTGCGTAATATGAGTTTCTTTTGGTTGAAAATAAAATATAAACTGTAAACATTCAAATGAAAAGAAAACAAAGTGATCCCGATTGGATTCGAACCAATGGCCTACTGCTTAGAAGGCAGTTGCTCTATCCAACTGAGCTACGGGACCGGAAGTCAATTTGATAATTAGTTGATTTGATAATTTGATAATGAAATGAAAACGAAAAGCAATTATCAAATCATCAAATTTTCAAATTAGCACATTTGAAAAAAAAGTCGGGGTGGCAGGATTCGAACCTGCGACCTCCTGGTCCCAAACCAGACGCGATAACCGGACTACGCTACACCCCGAACGATGTCATTGCAGTGCAATGACGGAATAATTTTACAAAGAACGCTTGGTAAACTCTCTTACCAAAATTTATTTTCAACGAGCGCGGAGAGAGAGGGATTCGAACCCTCGGTACGGTTTCCCGTACGACAGTTTAGCAAACTGTTCCTTTCGGCCTCTCAGGCATCTCTCCGAAAATCAAGGGCGGCAAAGATAGAAAGATAATATTTTTCTTCAAACTTATTTTCTGCTCTCAAATTCCTGTTGCAACGACACCATTTTCATGGCGGTCACTGCTGCTTCAATCCCTTTATTACCATGCTTTCCACCTGATCTTGCTGTTGCCTGTTCCGGATTATCGGTGGTGAGCACACCAAAAATAAACGGCATTCCAAACTTCACAGCGAGGTCAACCAAACCTTTCGACACGGCATTACAAATGAACTCAAAGTGTCTTGTTTCGCCTTGTATCACACATCCCAGACAAATCACCGCATCAACGTCTTCGTATTCAGCAAAAAGCATTGCACCTGTGGGAAGTTCAAAACTGCCCGGAACACTTTTCCGGATGATGTTTTCTTTTTTGCAGCCTGCAGAAAGCAGCGTTTCGTAAGTTCCTTCAAAAAGTTTTTCCGTGATCTCAGCGTTCCATTCTGAAACAACAATGCCGATTTTCATCTTAGCCGCATTCGGAACAGAAGACGGATCGAAAGAGGAGAGGTTTTTTTTGGAAGACGACATCTACGAATTACGAATAAATACGAATTTACGAATGATAGAAAATAGATGAAAGAATCAAGATTGTCTTGACTCTTGGTTCTAATGTCTTGACTCTGGGAGTTATTGTATCATCGCTTCAGCGCGGGCAATATACTTTTCCGCTTGCTGAGATTCCTGTGATGTCGGATAGTCTTTCTTTATCTTTTCGTAAACCTCTTTCGACTCTTTGTAGTTTCCTTTTGATTCAAGAGCCGCAGCGAGTTTCATCATGAAGACAGGAGTAGTGAAGTTATTCGGTTTCTCCTTGGTTGCCTTCTCATAGTAACTGATGGCTTCGTCCGTTTCGTTCTTTTCCATGTAAGCATCACCAATCGCCCCTAAAGCAAGTGACGGAGTAATCTGATCGCTTGGATTATAACTTTTCAGAGTCTCAATAGCCTGGTCGTAATTTTTTTGCTTCAGGTAAGCCATGCCAAGATATAGGTGAGCAAGATTCGCAGAAGGACTTACACCATATTCACTGATGATTTCTTCGAAACCAACATGATTTCCGTCTCCGTTAATGGCTAGTTTCAAAGAATCCTCTTTGAAATATTGTTCAGCCATAAACATTTGACCTTCAGCTTCTTTTTCCTTTCCGGCAACGTATGAGTTCTCATAAAAAAGATATCCTCCAACTGCAAGTACAACAGCACCCACAATGATAGAAAGACTTTTCTTATTCTGATTGACAAAATGTTCTGTCTTGCTTAGGGTTCCAGCGATGTCAAACTCCTGATCAGGCTTATTTTCTGCCATATTTTTAGTTTTTTGTTCAGATTTTTAAAACAGGTTGCAAAAATAGATTTTTTTCGGTTCGGTGCAATAGGATTTTGGTGTTTTTTTTAGTAAAAGTGATGAGGTGACTAAGTGATTAGGTGATTAAGTTAAAAATCTGAATCCTACCGACCCACATTACTTCGTCACTTAATCACTTGGTCACTTCGTTACTTATTCAACCAATAAACTAACTTCGCCATGTGTATTTACAAAAACTCTCTTTACTTAATTTTAAAAACTACGAAGACGCAGAACTCGTTTTTTCGGAGGATGCTAATACCTTTGTAGGCGGCAATGGAGAAGGGAAGACCAACCTCTTAGATGCTATCCATTACCTCTCCATCTGCAAAAGTTATTTCAACCCGATTGATTCGCAGAACATCAGGCATGATGGTGAGTTTTTTGTGTTGCAGGGAATGTTTGCCGTGGGTAACAAAGAGGAAAATGTGTACTGCGGACTGAAGAGAAATCAACGGAAAATTTTCAAGCGCAATCAAAAAGAATATGAACGCCTTGCTGATCATATTGGTTTGCTGCCTGTGGTGATGATATCTCCAACCGATACAAGTCTTATCACGGAAGGAAGTGAAGAGCGGAGAAAATTTATTGACAGCATCATTTCTCAGTTTGACAAACGCTATCTCGAAGATCTCATCAACTACAACAAAGTAGTTTCGCAACGAAATGCACTGCTGAAACAATTTGCTCAGTCACGAAGGTTTGATGAAGCATCGCTTGAAATCTGGGATGAGCAGTTGATTACGCTCGCGGAAAAAATTTACAGCAAACGTCACGATTTTGTGAATAGTTTCCTTCCCATTTTCAGGGATTATTATCGTTTTATTTCTCACGGAAGGGAAGAAGTCGCTGTCATTTATGAGTCACATCTTCACGAGGGAAATTTTTGTAACGTGTTGAAAGCTGCTCTGGAAAAGGATCGTATCATGCAGTTCACGACCGTTGGTATTCACAAGGACGACTTGATATTTACCGTTGAAGGTCATCCGGTAAAACGTTTCGCTTCACAAGGACAACAGAAGTCATTCCTGATCGCACTCAAACTTGCGCAATTTGATTTTATTAAAGAAGTTAAAAAAGTAAAACCGATTCTCTTGCTCGATGATATTTTCGATAAGCTGGACAACCTTCGTGTGAAACGATTAATGGAACTCGTGAGCAAAGAAAACTTCGGGCAAATCTTTATCACGGATGCGCATCCTGAGCGTGTTGAGAAAATTTTTGAAGACATTAATGTTAAGATCAGGACATTTGTCGTGAAGAATGGAACGGTTGCACCGCAAAATGAGCAGGTCGAAAAAAGAATTGAAAGCATTTCACATGGCAGTTAAACGTACCAACGATCAGACTTTGAAACAAGCCATTGACGGCATGTTAAAGACTTTTCATCTCGATGGAAAGTTAAACGAAGTCCGTGTAGTGAGTTCCTGGGAAAAGGTGATGGGGAAAACCGTTTCAAACCGCACGACTCGGATTTTTATGCGCGAAAAAAAATTATTTATCTACCTGAACTCTGCTTCACTCCGCGAAGAACTGCACAACGGAAAAGAAAAAATCATCAAACTTCTGAATACAGAAGCAGGAACTGAGGTGGTCGAAGAAGTTGTTTTTTGCTGAAGTAAGTCCATCGTTAACTTTAAACTTTGAACTCAGAACTGAATTTAAAACCTCTCCAACTGCGAGAAGAAAAATTTTCCTTCAACGTCAGCATTTTCATCGCTGTCGCTTCCATGAACAGCATTGGCTTCAATGGATTTTGCAAACAGGTTACGAATGGTTCCCGGCTCAGCTTTTGAAGGATCAGTGGCGCCAATCAGCTTACGGAAATCTTCCACAGCATTTTCTTTTTCAAGAATGACAGCCACGATTGGTCCTGACGACATGTATTTCACAAGATCATTGTAAAAAGGACGGGCTTTGTGAACTTCGTAAAACAATCCGGCTTTCTCAGGTTCAAGATGCGTGTATTTCATTGCTACGATGCGGAAACCTGCTTCGTTGATCTTGGCTAAAATAGGACCGATGTGTCCGTTTCCAACAGCATCGGGTTTTATCATGGTAAAGGTTCTGTTTGTCATAAGGTGTAGGATAGAAGTGTAATTAAAATTCAGCGTGCGAAAGTAAGACAAAGAGTTCTAAGTTTAAAATTCAAAGTTTAAAGTTTAGGGTTAAAGTCATACTTTTGGAAAAATTTAATATGAGCAATCGTTTTCCCGCCGGCGAGATGTCGGAACTGAAAGAGTTTTTATCCACACCGAAGAAGATCGTTATCACCACCCATTATCGTCCGGATGGTGATGCGATGGGTTCTTCTTTAGGTCTTTCCAATTACCTGAAACTGAAAGGGCACACAGTTACTGTTGTAACTCCAAGCGAATATCCTGATTTTCTTGCCTGGCTTCCCGGAAATAAATTCGTGATTGATTTCGAAAAGAATACAGACGAAGCGAAGAAAGTAGTTGCTGCTTCAGATATTATTTTCTGCCTTGACTTCAACTGGTTGAATCGTCTTGAAAAGTTTGAAGAGTCAGTTCGTTCATCGAAAGCCATCAAGGTTCTGATTGATCATCATCTTGAACCTGAGTCTGCATTCAGGTATTCATTCTCTTATCCTGAAGCGTGCTCAACCTGCGAATTGATTTACCAGTTCATCGCAGCGCTGGGCGATAAGCAGATGATCAACAGAGAAATTGCTGAGTGCATTTATACAGGCATCATGACGGATACAAACTCATTTCGTTTTGCATCCATGAAAAGTGATACGCATCGTATCATTGCCGACCTGATGGATGCCGGAGCGGAGAATGACAGGATCCATGAAAACGTGTATGACACTTATCTTGAAAGCAGGTTGCGTTTGTTAGGTTATGCACTGAAAGAAAAATTACAAGTTCTGCATGAATTCAACACAGCTTACATCGCTCTTTCACAAGCTGAATTGGAAGGTTTTAATTTCAAAACCGGTGATACAGAAGGATTGGTAAATTATGCACTAAGCATCAAAGGAATCCGGCTTGCTGCTTTCTTTTCTGAAAAAAACGGACTGATTAAAATTTCTTTTCGTTCGAAAGGAGATTTCTCCGTGAAAGAATTGTCTGGGAAATATTTCGAAGGCGGAGGGCATAAAAATGCTTCCGGAGGAAAATCGGATCTTTCGCTGGATGAAACGGTAAAGAAATTTCTCAGTATTCTTCCTGAGTATAAATCGCGATTGATTGGTTAAGTCATGAAATTTGCTGCAACAATTTTTTTTTATTTGATGCTGGTCGTGTCTTCCTGTTTTATTTCCTGTAATCATCAACCGGAACAACAGGTTGTTTCAGCAGACTCGTTGAAAGAGCATTTGATCAATGCGAATAAAATTATGCTGAAAGACGAGTCGAAAGAAATTGACGATTTCATTTCAAGACATCAGTGGAAAATGACTTCCACCGGATCAGGATTACGGTATGAAATTTATCAGCAAGGAAACGGAAAGAAGGCGGAAGAAAAAGAACAAATCACTATTGCATACACGTTATATCTTCTGGATGGTACACAATGCTATTCTATCAGTGATAAAAAACCGTTGACGTTAATAACAGGCCGTGGTGAACAAACACACGGACTTGAAGAAGGTGTTTTGTTGATGCGTGAGGGAGATAAAGCGCGATTGGTACTTCCCTCTCACCTTGGTTATGGTATGTTAGGTGACGATGATAAAATTCCTCGTAGCAGTTCCCTGTACTACGATGTCACATTATTAAAAGTAAACGATCTAAAATGATGAAAATGAAATTTAGATTATGTGTTTCTGTTCTTTTTTTCTCCCTGCTGTTTGTAGGGTGTAAGCATGCGAATGAGAAACATACAGATTCAGGGATGAAATACATTTTATACACTGAGAATCCCGGACCAAAAGCCAAGGTTGGAGATTTTGTAACCATTGAGATGGTGTATAAAACAGAATCTGATTCAGTGTTGTTCGATTCAAGACAGAATAAAATGCCGATGCGGTTTCAATTGCAGCAACCGAAGTTCATCGGTGGGATGGAAGAAGGACTAACATATCTGGCTGTTGGCGATAGCGCAACGTTTTTCGTTTCAACGGACTCAATGGTGCAAAAAATTTTTTCGAAATTAGGAGGAAGCACATATGTTCGTCCTGATTTTCTGAAGGCAGGAAGTTTTTTAAAATTTGATATGAAACTGTTGCGTATCCAGAGCGAACTGGATGCAGCGGAAGAAATGTACCGTGAGTTAGATAAGCAGGAAGCACTTGAGAAGTCAGCCATAAAAAAGTACGTGGACGAAAATCACATTGTTCAGCAACCTGATTCAATGGGAATGTACATTATTAAAAATGCAGAAGGAAAGGGTGTACTTGCTGACACAGGAAAAATTATTTCTGTAAAATACACGGGAAAATTTTTGAATGGTGAAATATTCGATTCGAATTTGAAAGAGCAAACTCTTTATACGTTCAAGGTTGGAGCAGGTGAAGCGATAAAGGGTTGGGATATTGCATTCAAAAAATTCAGGCAAGGTGATAAAATTACCATGATTGTTCCCTCTGATCTTGCTTTTGGTGAAGAAGGGCTCCGGAATAAAATGAATGGTTCGTATGTCATTCCTCCTTATTGTCCTCTGCTATTTGAAGTCGAGATTGTTTCTGTGAAGTAATCTTTGAACTAAGAACTTTGAACTAATTTACTCACCAATTAAAAAAATGCAAGGACGTTTGTTGATGTCAGGAATTTTTTTCTTCCACTCTCTGACACTTTTTGTTTTTATCAATTCGTTTGTTCCGGTGATTTCGCAGGCAATGCATAACAGCAGGTTCGGATCGCAGGTTTGAAGAATGTCTTCCAGTAAATGCTGATTACGATACGGAGTTTCAATAAAAATCTGTGTTTGTTTTTTTGTGAATACAATTCTTTCCAATTCTTTCAGTGACTTGACCCTTAAAGATCGTTCTCTCGGAAGATAACCTGAAAATGAAAACGATTGTCCGTTCAGTCCGCTTGCCATCAGCGAAAGAATAATGGATGAAGGGCCTGTAAGAGGAACAACGGAAATATTATTTTGATGAGCTGTTTTTACCAAAGCTGCTCCGGGATCAGCAACAGCAGGACAACCTGCTTCTGAAAGCAAACCGAGGTTCCTTCCCTCAAGTAACGGTTTCATCAACGCACTGATTTCAGTTTCCGGAGTATGTTCATTCAAAGGATAAAGTGTGACTTCATTGAGTGATTTCGGGTAACCAACCTTTTTCAAAAACTGTCGTGCTGATTTCTCATTCTCCACCACAAACTCATCGAGTGTTACAATCAACTCCTTCACATAAGAAGGAATTACATGAATGCTTTCATCAGCGAGTGGAGTAGGGATGAGGTATAGTTTAGCTGACATCTACGAATTACTAATCAATGCGAATTTACGAATACACGTATGAACTAATGAACTAATGAAGCATTGAACTAATGCATGTACTCTCACACCTTCTCACTTTCAACTTTTTTCTTCAAGTCAGTCACAATCGCATCACAAGCCGTGTCAATCATTCTGAAAACATCATGGAATCCATCAACTTCTCCGTAATAAGGATCAGGCACGGAATGGTTTGAGCCCGGTTTGACAGTATTCAACAGCAGCTCTACTTTTTCTTTATGTTCATTTTTTCTTGTGAGAGAAACAACATCACCGTAGTTGTGTTTATCCATCACAAAAATTTTATCGAACGTATCAAAATCATTGGGAGAAATTTGCCTTCCACGCAATGTGGAGATGTCAACTCCGAATTTTTGAGCCGTCTCAATTGCTCGCTTGTCTGGACCTTGACCAACATGCCAGTCTCCCGTTCCTGCTGAATCAACCAAAACATTCAGTTTGTGTTCTTCAATCTTTTTCCTGAGAATTCCCTCTGCAATCGGTGAGCGACAGATATTTCCCAGACAAACCATGAGTATTTTCATATGAGTTTCGATGTGTGTAATGCGATATGCGTATTGTGATTAAAATATTGTCTTGATTCTTGACTCTTGCGTCTTGATTATTGATTCTGTTTTCTAAAGCGTCACAAAGTTAGAATAGTTAGCGAAAAGTAGACATTGCCAAACGTACATATTCATTTATCTTTGCCGCGTTTTTATCTTGAACCATGTCGAAATTAAAAGTAGGAATTATCAGGGAAGGAAAAGTGCCTCACGATAAGCGTGTTCCGTTTACGCCTGAACAATGTGTCATGATCAAGGACCAATTTCCGAACGTTGATATTGTTATTCAGCCGAGTGAATGGCGGAGTTTCAAAGACGAGGAGTATGTGAAAGCGGGAATAACACTTCAGGAAGATGTCAGCGATCGTGATATATTGATTGGCATTAAGGAAGTTCCGAAGAAAGAACTGATTCCCGGAAAAAAATACCTGTTCTTTTCTCACACAATAAAAAAGCAACCTCATAACCGCGAACTGCTCCGTGAAATCCTGGAAAAAAAAGTCCAGTTGATTGACTATGAATGCATGGTGGATGTGAATGGAAACCGCATCATTGGCTTCGGTCGCTTCGCGGGAATTGTAGGAGCTTACAACGGACTCATGGCCTACGGACTAAAATATCATTTATTCAACCTGAAGCCAGCTCATCTTTGTCACGATAAAAAGGAACTCTTTCAAAACCTGGATTCAATCAGTCTCCCCAATATCAAAATTGTGGTCACAGGAGGAGGAAGGGTTGCCAATGGCGCCTGCGAAACAATTGGAGCGATGAACATCAGGAAAGTCACTCCGTATGAGTTTCTCAACTATTCCTTTCGCGAGCCTGTGTATGCGCAGCTGCATTCGGAGGATTATTATGAATCGAAAGACAGTTCTCCTTTCAGTGCATACGATTTTCATCATCACCCTGAAAATTACCGCTGCAGGTTTCACGCTCCTGATTCATACGCTTCAGTTTCTGATATGCTTCTACACTGCACCTATTGGGATCCGAGAGCGGATGTGCTTTTCACAAAAGCGGAGATGCGCGACCCTGATTTCAGGATCAGCGTAATTGCTGATGTTTCCTGCGATCTGAATGGCAGCATTCCATCTACAACACAAGCAACTACTATAGAGGATAAATTCTATGGCTACAACCCCATGAATGAAGAGATCGTGGAGCCGTTTGCCAAGGAAGCAATCACAGTAATGGCAATCGACAACCTTCCTTGCGAATTACCTCGCGATGCTTCGGATGGTTTTGGTAAGCATCTTTTTGAGAGAGTGCTTCCTTCTTTGTTTGGTGATGATAAGGATGGCGTGATCAAACGTGCATCAATTGCTAAAGACGGCCAACTTACTGAGCGGTTTAGTTACTTGAAGGACTATGTTGGTTAGTCAGGAGTTTGTAGTTCAGTTTTAGGAGACAAAAGTTGGATTGGAAACATCCCAAACTCCACCATCAAACTTTGAACTTTGAACTTTGAACTCCTGTTTTTTCCAAACTTTTCAAAAGCGAAATGGTTTCACTCGGATTTGAAGATGAGAAAACGGTGTTGCCGGCAACCAAAACATCAGCTCCGGCTTTTATCAGCTTGGCAGCATTTTCCAAATCGACTCCACCGTCAATTTCAATTTTTGCTTTTGAATTTCTTTTGAGGATGATGTTCTTTAACTGTTCAATTTTCCGATAGGTATTCTGAATAAATTTCTGTCCGCCAAAGCCGGGATTTACACTCATCATACAGACTAAATCAATGTCTGTAATTACGTCTTCCAATACCGTCACAGAAGTGTGCGGATTGATCGCAACTCCAGCTTGCATGCCCAAATTTTTGATTGATTGAATTGTTCGGTGAATGTGCGTAGATGCTTCATAATGAATACTTAAAATAGAAGCACCTGCATCTTTAAATTGCTGCACATAACGCTCCGGTTGAACGATCATCAAGTGAACATCGAGCGGCTTCTTTGCAATCTTTTTGATAGCATGAATAACCGGAAAGCCGAAAGAAATGTTCGGAACAAAAACTCCGTCCATTACATCCAAATGAAACCAATCTGCCTGACTTTGATTCAACATTTCAATGTCGCGTTCAAGGTTATTGAAATCAGCAGAAAGAACAGAAGGGGAGATGATGGGCATTGGGATTGAAGATTGAAGATTGAAAGTTAACACCGAAGATAAAGGCAAAAATGGAAACTAAGAAATTAATTTCAACGATTTGTGAATTCGTAAAAGATTAGAAATTCGATACAGGCAATCACAAACAAAAAAAGTCCTGCTTTCGCAGAACTCTTTTTTGCTTCCAACTTTCAATTGTTTAACCTAAATAAGTCTTCAATATTTTGCTTCGTGAAGTATGCTTCAATCTGCGAATTGCTTTTTCTTTTATTTGTCGTACGCGTTCACGTGTGAGATCGAAACGGTCACCGATTTCCTCGAGTGTCATTGGTTGCTCACCAACTTCAAGTCCGAAGTATAAACGGATTACATCTGCTTCACGAGAGGTGAGAGTAGAAAGTGCACGTTCAACTTCCCTACGCAGTGATTCACTCATTAACATATGATCCGGATTGGGCTGATCTTCGTCCTCCAATACATCGAGCAGACTGCTGTCTTCTCCTGAAACAAGTGGAGCATCCATAGATACGTGACGTCCTGAAGTACGCATGGTATCCTTAATATCGTCAGAGGTAAGTTCAAGGACCAATGCAAGTTCATCTGCAGAAGGTTCGCGCTCGTATTCCTGTTCGAGTTTTGAAAATGCTTTGTTGATTTTATTGATCGAGCCGATTTTATTCAAAGGCAATCGTACAAT
Source organism: Bacteroidota bacterium (assembly GCA_043742705.1). Lineage (GTDB taxonomy): Bacteria > Bacteroidota > Bacteroidia > AKYH767-A > 2013-40CM-41-45 > JAPLDA01. The sequence continues at coordinate 2,967 of JAYTXY010000145.1, read as the reverse complement.
ACGGCTTTGCTCGGCAAGAGCCTGAAGAATAGACTGACGGATCCACCATACTGCATAAGAGATGAATTTAAATCCGCGTGTCTCATCGAAACGCTGAGCGGCTTTTATCAATCCGAGATTTCCTTCGTTGATTAAGTCACCGAGAGTGAGTCCCTGGTTTTGATATTGCTTGGCCACGGAAACAACGAAACGAAGATTTGCCTTCGTTAATTTTTCCAGTGACTTTTGATCACCCTTTTTAATAGCTTGGGCTAATTTCACTTCCTCTTCGGCAGTGATTAATTCAACCCTTCCGATCTCCTGTAAATACTTGTCAAGCGATGCCGTTTCACGGTTCGTGACCTGCTTGGTAATTTTTAGCTGACGCATTCGTAAAGTTTAAGTAACGTTATTGTGATAATTACTGAGTGTTTAAAACGGCTGCATCTGCATTTAGTTTCAAGGCACTTCTAAATTATCAAAAAATCCTTACAAATTTTACGAACAGTTGTTTGTAAGATGGTGTAAGATTTTCATCCCGGATTTTCAAAATAAAAAAAATGCCCCGCATTTGCAGGGCATTGTGTAAGAATGAGGATAAAAAAGTGATTAAGACTGAACCTGGTCCTTTTCTTTTTTCTCAGGACGGGGAAGTAAAACTTTTCTTGAAAGTTTCATCTTGCCTGTCTTTTTATCGATGTCGATGAGTTTTACTTTTATGATTTCGCCTTCTTTGAAAACACCTTCCATGGTATTCAAACGATCCCAGCTAATCTCAGAGATATGCAGTAAGCCGTCTTTTCCAGGAATGATTTCCACGAATGCACCGAAGTCCATGATGTTCTTTACTTTTCCATCATACACTTCACCAATTTCAGGAACAGCGGTGATCGCTCTGATTCTTGCCATAGCTGCATCAATGGATGCTTTGTCAGTAGAAGATATTTCAATCACACCCTGGTTGGCGATCTCTTCAATGGAGATAGTCGTATTTGTTTCACGCTGCATTTCCTGGATCACTTTTCCACCAGGTCCGATTACAGCACCGATGAATTCTTTTGCAATGATCATCTTCTCAATACGAGGAGCGTGCGGTTTGTAATCAACACGTGGCTCAGACAATGTCTTCATCATTTCTTTCAGGATGTGCATTCTTCCTTCTTTCGCCTGGTTCAATGCCTTCATCATGATGTCGTGAGGCAATCCCTGGATTTTCAAATCCATCTGGCAGGCACAAATTCCTTTTTCAGTTCCGGTCACTTTGAAATCCATGTCACCCAAATGATCTTCATCACCGAGGATGTCTGACAACACAGCAAATTTTCCTTTACCATCTGTAATCAATCCCATAGCAATCCCGGAAACAGGTCTGCGAAGTTTGATTCCGGCATCCATCAATGCAAGTGTACCTGCACAAACGGTAGCCATCGATGATGAACCATTTGATTCAAGAATATCAGACACTACACGAATTGTATAAGGACATTCTGATTCCGGCGGAAGCATTACTTTCAATGAACGCATTGCCAGGTTTCCATGACCTACTTCACGTCTTCCCGGGCCTCTGTTTGGTTTTACTTCTCCTGTTGAAAAAGCAGGGAAATTATAGTGAAGCAAAAATTTATTTGATCCTTCTGTCATGGCAAGATCGATGGTTTGTTCATCGAGTTTGCTTCCAAGTGTAATCGTTGTAAGTGATTGAGTTTCTCCGCGCGTGAAGATTGCCGAACCGTGAGTAGAAGGAAGGTAATCCACTTCACACCAGATCGGACGGATGTCAGTTGTTTTTCTTCCATCTAACCGAACGCCTTCGTTCAGGATACAGGCACGCATAGCGTCACTTTCCACTTCAAAGAAATAACGTTTGATCATTGCTCCTTTTTCAGCTTGGTCTTCTTCGGAAAGAGTAGCAACGAAGTCTTCGAGTATTTTTGCAAACGCTTCGCTTCGCTCGGATTTAGACTTTGCTCCACGAGCTATTTCATAAACTTTATCGTACGTAGCTGCTTTGATGCTTGCAAGAAGTGCTTCATCATTCGTCTCGTGAGAGTATTCGCGTTTGGTTTTTTTGCCACACATTTCCTGTAACTCCAACTGCGCTTTACATTGGATCTTGATGGCTTCATGTCCGAACTGAATCGCGTCAATCATTTCCTGCTCCGACACTTCTTTCATTTCACCTTCTACCATCACAATGTTTTCCATGGATGCAGCAATCATAAGATCGATATCAGCACGTTCGAGGTCTTTGATGTATGGATTCACACAGAACTTTCCATCGATTCTGGCAACGCGAACCTCTGAAATAGGACCGTTGAATGGAATGTCGGAAATCATAATTGCAGATGATGCAGCAAGACAAGCCAATGCATCAGGCATAATGTTTTTGTCTCCGGAGATCATGGAAATCATAACTTGAACATCAGCATGATAATCGTCTGGAAATAATGGTCTTAAAGCACGATCAACTAAACGGCTAATTAATATTTCGTGATCTGATAATCTCGCTTCTCTTTTAAAGAATCCTCCGGGAAATTTTCCCATGGATGCGAACTTCTCCTGGTAATCAACAGAGAGTGGTAAAAAGTCTACTCCGTCTTTTGCATTTTTTGAAGAGACAACTGTTGCTAATAACATAGCATCTCCCATTCTCACAACAACAGATCCGTCTGCTTGTTTTGCTAATCTTCCTGTTTCGATAGAGACCGTTCTTCCGTCACCGATATCGAATGTTTTAATAATTCCTTTGTTTGACATCTAATTGATTATAATAAGTGATTTGAATAAATAAGTTGGTTATGAAAGAAAAAAGGCATCCGCCTCAGGCGGATGCCTTTTCCTCCTGAAAAGTGCTTGATTATTTTCTTATGTTCAGTTCGCTGATGATCTTTCTGTATCGTTCGATATCAGTCTTCTGTAAGTAGTCGAGAAGACTTCTTCTTTTACCAACCAAAGCAATCAGTGAGCGTTGCGTAGAAAAATCTTTCT
>JAYTXY010000144.1:0-6787 GCA_043742705.1 Bacteroidota bacterium | reverse complement strand
AACGCTGACAAATATCAAGTTGCAAAGCCACAGGCAACTTCGCAGGATTTACAATTGAGAAATCAATTTTCGTTGTTATGTCAACGATGTTATCGCTTTGCTTTTGTTTTACGTGTTCACTGCCCGGACCATGACAACGTTCACAATCAATTCCTGTAGGAACTGCCTCGTATTTATTTTCCGAACCTTTCACAATTTTTGGAAAAGCATTGTGACAACTCATGCATTCCAATTCTATCTTCCTGGAAAAACGACTATTGAATCCATTCTCAAAACCGGGCGGCAAATCCCAGGTTCCTTTCTGTGTATAAAATGTTGCCGGAACCTGGTAGACATAACCATTCACGTTCATCATAGGAGAATTGGTATGCTGACCGGAGCCAACGATGAAACTGATCCTTTCTGTACGTTGATAAACAGTATCTCTGCCTTCGAGACGAAACTCTCTAATGTATAAAGAGTCGTTTAGCCAGAAAGGTTGGTAATGAAAATTTTTATACTTGTCATAAATAACAGCGTGCTCTTGAAACTTTGCTGACGACTTTGAATGAGACGCAACGTCAAACGATTTACCCATTCCCGTTTGAATAAATGTTTCATAAATATCCGAATGGCATTGTTTGCACGTATTAATTCCGACATAGGTTGTCGAATCAGAAAGGCTTGCGTAGCGGGCCGTTTGGGTTTCTTTGACGGAATGGTGGCAAGAGGAAAAAATGAATATTGTAAATTGAATATTGAATATTGCAAAAAATTTAATAAATGAAAAGCAGGTTCTTCTTATATCCACACACTATTCAATTTTCATTATTCAATCTTCAATCAACAATTACTTTTTAATGAGCTGCATCGTGTATTCATCGTACCATTTTCCACCGTCAAGAATCCAGTCTTGCTTCAAACCGGTAATTTCAAAACCGATTCTCTTAAAAAGTGCTACACTGTTTTCATTGTCAACACGAACGTTCGAATAGATCTGGTGAAGATCGAGAACATCAAAACCATAATCAACCAATAAGTTCAATGCTTCTGTAGCGTATCCCTTGCCTCTGTCCGCACGATCAGCAATCAAAATACCTACCCCTGCTTTTCTGTTCTTCGGATCAAAATCAAAAAGATCGATACAGCCAATGCTGTGAGTTTCATGCTCGAGTTCTCCGTCTTCGTCATTCACAGTAAGGTCAATAATGAGACGAAGCTGTTTATTGGAATAAATATCCTGGTGAGAAGAAGCAAGGTATTGCTCAAGCACGAACCGCGAGAACGGAGCCAATGTTCCGCTTACCGACCAGATAGCTGTATCATTTTCCCATTTATAAAGTTGATCAAGATCAGAAGGTTCAAGCGCTCTGAGCTGAATGAGTTCACCGACAAGTTGCATAGTTACGAATTACGGATTGGTACGAATTTACGAATTAAAAAATTTTGAACTTTATATATTAAACTTCAATCTCTCCTTTAAAAACAAATGTTGCATCGCCTTCTAGCCAAACATTCTTAAACCCTGCTCCGTCTTTTTCAAAATACACTTTCAACTTTCCTCCGGGAGTAGTAACATCTACGCTTTCTGATTCAGCCTTTATTTTATTCTTAAACACTGCAGCCATTGCAGAAGCTGTAACACCCGTGCCGCAAGATAAGGTTTCATCTTCCACTCCACGCTCATATGTTCTTACTATTAATCCACCACCGGTTGTTTGTACAAAATTGACATTCGTTCCTTTTTCTTTAAAACGATCATTGAAACGGATCTTCCTTCCTTCAGATACAACATCAACAGAAGCTACATCATCAACAAATTTTACGTAGTGAGGAGAGCCAGTGTCCATGTAAACAAATTCAGGTTGTTCTTCAATAGAATTTACATCGCCCATTTTTAATTTAATAATTAACGGTGATTCTTTTGTAATGATCGATTTATGCGCTCCGTCCGCAGCCGCAAATGTAATATCGTTGTTTAGCTTCATGAATTCGGTTGCAAATGCTGTGATGCATCGCCCTCCGTTACCACACATGCTTCCAATTTTTCCATCAGCATTGAAATACACCATCTCGAAATCAAATCCCTTAGAAGATCTGAGTAATATCAATCCGTCAGCTCCGATTCCAAATCTTCTGTCACAAAGTTTTTTGATAGCAGCTTCCGACAAATGAATTTTATTTTCACGATCATCAGCAAGGATAAAATCGTTTCCGGTTCCGTGGTATTTAGAAAAGTGAAAGATCATTGCCTGATCGCTAAAGGAACATCAGAGTCCTTCAAACGCTGGTAAGGAATATATTCAAACGTGGTAACAAGATGGAAAAACTCATTTCCGTATTTCATAAACAATGCATCATTGAGACGGTACAACTTCAATGCATCCGGCTCATCAATACCATAAATGATCAGTTTGTTGCGAGACATTTTATAACCGTGATAATTGATCGGAGAAATCCAGAATTCAACTTGGTAATTTGAAACTGCTTTTTCTTCTTCCGGAACTCCTGCTGACGGATTCAGTTTCTGAACTGCATCCTGGGTTAAAGAAGAATTCTGAGATGCATCTGCCAGCTTCGAATCAGGAATTGGTTTTTCTATTACAGGGACAAGTGCGCTGATGAGAAGTTTTTCTTTCTTAATTACAATGTCATCATCCTCGCTCTTGCTCTGAGAAACAGAATCCGCCGGAGGCTGGTTCTGCTCTCCCTGGCTTTCACCATCTTTAGCGGCACCTTCAGGAGAACTTTGGTCAGGAGAAGTTCCGTCACTAGGTTCTTCCGCTTGTTGTTTTACATTTCCGGAAGAGTGTTCTGTCGCATTGGCTTGATTATTTTTTGAATCCTCATTCTTCTTTTCTGACTTCTTTCCTTTTGAAAGAAAAGTAAGAAATGAATTTCCTTTATTTCGTATGGATGAATCCGGCCCTACATAAAACCAAAGTGTGATTCCCATTCCTGTCACAATTAAAAATGTAACGATGAGTTTTAACGCGAACGGAATTTTCGGTTTCCTGAACCGAATTTTCTCGACAACTTTCTTCTTTAAATCTTCTTCCTTAGAAAATAAAATTCCCAGGTGTAGCAGTTTTTGAAAATTCACTTCTTCCTTAAAACTTTTATCCTGATTCATCCGCTCAGAGAATTGGTCCAGTTCAATTCCGGTAAGCTCTCCGTTCAGGTAGCGATGAATTGAATTTTTATCTTCCGGATTCAGGCTCATGATCAGTTCAGGGAAATATTCAAACGAAGTTTTACAATACCTTCAAGCTGGTTCATTGCCTTTCCAACTTCATGCTGAGCGATTACAGCATTGCTGTAATTAAAACGCTCTGCAATCTTTTCAAAACTCAAATGATCTCCATAACGGGCATAGACCAAATCCTTTGCATTTTCATCAAGAATGGAAACACATTGAGCCACCACTGATTTCTGCTGATCGGAAAAAACGATTGCTGACTTCAATTGGTTGTTACGTCTCCTTTCTTTTGTTTCAACAATGTATTCTTCGAGGGAGTTAAAGAAGAATGTTTCGAACTCAATGCTCGATGGAAGTTTGTGATGTAAAATAGAAAGCCAAACTTTTACTAAAACCGTTGAAAAAATATCCGGAGTATCAGTATCCTTAATTCCCTTTAGACGCATAACTCTTCGGGCAGACTGGAAATACTTGTCAGCGAGATACACTAAACTCTCCTCATTTCCGTTCTGGATTTCGGTGATCAGTTGCTTGTTGTTATAACGACTCATTTACCCCGCAAATGTAAGGGAAAAAGAAGTCCCATTACAAAACTGATCATGCTGAATCGATGGAAAATCTGTCACCATTACTGTCAAAATTTAAACTTGCATGTTGTCAGAATGTCCAACTCATTAAGAAATATTAACAAGGTGCTTAACGTTTCTTAACCGCTCGATTCATAAATGCTTCATTAGCCAGACGGCAAATTTGCTGGCATAAAAGTTGACAAAAAATTTCTAAATTGTTTCACTCAAAAATTTATAAAACTATGTTCACTAAATTCAAAAAAAGTATCAGTATCCTGTTGGTCGCAGGAATGGGAGGAGTTGCCGGTGCTTATATCTTCTCTTCTTATTTTAATCATGGGCAAGCAGTGTCATCAAAAAATTCCGCATTGAAGCAGAATGTGCAGTTCGCCAGTTTCACGGGGAATCATAATGAAACGATGTGCGACTTCACAAAAGCAGCAGACATGAGCATTCATGCAGTCGTTCACGTGAAAACATTTTACAATAACAAGCCCGTCAACAACCCATTCGATCCGTTTGGTTTCTGGGGACAACAACGCAACCAGACTCCGCAGGAAGCCAGCGGCTCAGGTGTAATCCTTACTGATGACGGATACATTGCAACCAACAATCACGTAGTGGATGACGCTGACAGAGTTGAGATCACATTAAATGATAACCGGACATTTGCCGGAAAAGTAATCGGTACAGATCCTTCAACCGACTTAGCGCTTATCAAGATTGATGAAAAAGGTCTTCCGTTTATTACCTATGGAAATTCAGATGACCTAAAAGTCGGAGAATGGGTTTTGGCAGTTGGAAACCCTTTCAATCTGACTTCCACAGTTACTGCCGGAATCGTTAGCGCTAAAGCACGAAACATTGGAATCCTTCCCGATCAATATAAGATTGAATCATTCATTCAAACAGATGCCGCAGTAAATCCCGGCAATAGTGGCGGAGCGCTTGTGAATACTCGCGGAGAACTGGTGGGAATAAATTCTGCGATCGCATCGAATACAGGAAGTTATTCCGGTTACTCGTTTGCAATTCCTGTGAACCTTGTAAAAAAAGTAATGGACGACCTTGTTGAATTTGGAAGTGTTCAGAGAGGCTTCATTGGCGTATCAATCCGTGACATCGATTCAAAACTCGTTGATGAGAAAGGCTTGAAAGAAACTAAAGGAGTCTACGTTGCAGGTCTCACTGTAGATGGAGCTGCTAAAACAGCCGGAATTGAAGAAGGAGATGTGATCACTAAAATTGGTGATAATCAAGTAAATAGTTCACCTCAATTACAGGAACAAATCGGCCGCTTCCGTCCGGGAGACAAAGTTAATGTTTCTGTTTTGAGAGATGGAAAAGAAAAGCTTTTCACTGTTGTATTGAGAAATAAAGAAGGCAATACAGAAGTTGTAAAAGATGATCCTTCCCTTAATTTATTGGGAGCTACATTTGAAAACACACCGAAAGAAACTAAATCGAAACTTGGTTTGGAAAGCGGTGTAAGTGTATCCAAATTAATGTCCGGTAAACTTAGAAATGCAGGTATCAGGGAAGGTTTTATTATAACAAACGTGGATAAAAAGCCTATCCGAAGCACCTCAGATCTCCAGGATGCATTAAAAACCAAGCAAGGAGGAGTTCTGATTGAAGGCGTTTATCCCAATGGTACAAGGGCTTACTACGGATTTGGCATCTGAAATAGAAAATAGCAATAAAAAGGGAGAGTTTCGAAGCTCTCCTTTTTTTATCAACATACAGAGCTATTTATAAACTTTCCCTTGACAAAAACTTGCTTCGCTTTTGTTAAAGCCCTACTTTTGTGCTCAGGTTTTGAAGATCCCTTTTCTTTGATTTTATTTGATTTTCTAACGTATCTAATACCTCATAACCGCCATGCGCCAGCTTAAAATAACCAAATCGATTACCAATCGGGAAAGTCAGTCGCTCGAAAAATACCTTCAAGAAATCGGACGTGAAGAATTAATCACCGCTGAAGAAGAAGTTCGTCTTGCAAGAAAAATTAAAGAAGGAGATCAGAATGCACTCGACCGTTTAACAAAAGCAAATCTTCGTTTCGTTGTATCAGTTGCTAAACAATATCAGAACCAGGGTTTAAGTTTACCGGATTTGATCAACGAAGGAAATTTGGGTTTGATCAAAGCTGCAAAACGATTTGATGAAACTCGTGGATTTAAATTTATCTCTTACGCTGTATGGTGGATTCGTCAAAGTATTCTTCAGGCGCTTGCTGAACAGTCTCGTATTGTTCGTCTTCCATTGAACCAGGTTGGATCGCTAAATAAAATTTCAAAAGCATATTCAAAACTTGAGCAGGAATTTGAGCGTGAACCATCTCCTGAAGAGTTGTCAAAACTTCTTGAACTTCCTTCTGAGAAAATTACTGATACCATGCGTGTCAGTGGTAAGCATGTTTCAATGGACGCTCCTTTTGTTCAGGGAGAAGATAACAGCTTGCTTGATGTGTTGGAAAATTCAGATTCTCCACGCGCAGATAGCTTGTTGATGAATGAGTCGTTGCAAAAAGAAATTGATCGCTCACTCAGCACGCTTACAGAAAGAGAAAGAGAAGTGATCCGTTTGTTTTTCGGAATCGGAATGAATCACGGATTGACTCTTGAAGAAATCGGTGCGAAATTCGATCTGACTCGTGAACGTGTTCGTCAAATCAAGGAGAAAGCAATCCGCAGACTTCGTCATAAATCACGCAGTCGTTTGCTGAAAGCTTATTTAGGATAAGAAATGCATATAGTTAAAATTCATAGTTGATTAATTTGTACCGATTCAGTCCCGCATTTTTTGTGGGACTGAATTTGTTTTAAAGCGAATCCATTAAGACATGACACTAGACACATTAAAACCGGACGCCAAGGTGAATCACAAAGACAAATACGAAAATGAATTAGCTGACTGGATTCAACTTGAGAAAGCTGCCATTGCGTTGATTCATCTTACAGGAACATTGTGGTACGACAAATCCGTTGAACTTGTATTGTTCCGCAACCAGTTGTTCGACAGAAGTGCCAGTGAAATC
>JAYTXY010000143.1:0-2779 GCA_043742705.1 Bacteroidota bacterium | reverse complement strand
CTCTGAACTTTGAACTTCACCTCCACTCCTTCCGAACGCCCGATCCAATTTCGTTGCTGTTCTTTGATGGAGTCGCTCCAGTCAAGCGTTTCGAGATCATCAAGCAAACGTTGTGCATACGAAGTAATGCGAAGACTCCATTGCTTCATCATCTTTCGTTCAACGGGATAACCTCCGCGTTCACTCACTCCGTCTTTCACTTCATCATTTGCCAACACAGTTCCCAAAGCCGGACACCAGTTTACGATGGCATCTGAAATGTAAGCGAGACGATAATTCAGCAGGACGTCTGATTTTTGTTTTTCATTGAGATCGTTCCATTTCCCAATTTCGAATTTCGAATTCCTAATTCCTAATTCCTTTATTAAATCTTCGATTGACTCTGCTTTGTTCGTTTCCGGATTATGCCATGAATTAAAGAGCTTGATGAAAATCCATTGCGTCCATTTGTAATAGTTAGGATCGCTCGTACGCACCTCCCTGTCCCAGTCAAAAGAGAATCCAATGTTGTCGAGTTGCTCGCGATAACGTTTGATGTTCTGCTCAGTCGTGATGGAAGGATGTTGTCCTGTTTGAATCGCATACTGTTCAGCAGGCAAACCAAATGCATCGTAGCCCATCGGATGAAGCACGTTGAATCCTTTCAACCTCTTGTAACGTGCATAAATATCAGATGCGATGTAGCCAAGTGGATGACCGACATGCAAACCTGCTCCGCTCGGATACGGAAACATGTCGAGCACATAATATTTTGGCTTGGAAGAATTGCTTTCCGTTCTGAACGTTTTCTTTTCCGCCCAGTATTTTTGCCACTTCTTCTCTGTTTCTTTGAAATTATATTCCATTAAAATTCTCCTGTATCGAATATCGAATTGTTGCGAATGTACGAACACGCGAATGCGTTCCGTTCTTAACAACAACGTGTGCGAAGTTAAACTTTCGCCTTAAAATTCCTTCATCAGAATTTTTCTATTTTAGCCGCAGGACAAACAGACATGCCGGCACAGGAACCAAAAATAGGAAGCAGACGGTTACGCTCATCGTACATCTCAACAGTGGTAAGCATTTCACTGGTGCTTTTTATGATCGGGCTGCTTGGATTGCTGGTGCTTGATTCCAAAAAAATCTCGAACTATGTAAAGGAACATGTTCAGCTGACGGCTTTTCTGCAGGAGGGTGTAAAGGATACCGATATCAATTCTCTTAAAGAAGATATGGAGAAGATGCCGTATGTAAAATCCGTTCAATACGTTTCCAAACAAGAGGCGCTTGAAAGCTTGAAGCGCGATCTTGGTGAGGATGCATCAACCATGCTGGAAAGCAATCCTCTTCCCGCCTCCCTCGACATTGGTCTGAAAGCAGAGTATGCAAACCCCGACAGCCTGAAAAAAATTGCTGCCATGATCGGCACAAATAAAATTGTGAAAGAAGTTTCCTACCAGCGCACGGAAGTGGATAAGATGAATGAGAACTTCCGGACGGTTGCCATGGTCATTCTTATTTTTTGCGGATTGTTGCTGGTCATTGCCATTGCACTCATCAACAATACGATTCGCCTTTCCCTGTTTTCGAAAAGATTCCTCATCAAGAGCATGCAATTGGTTGGCGCCACTAAAGGATTTATCCGCAAACCTTTTATTGGAAGAGGGTTAATTAACGGACTTTACGGAAGCCTGATCGCATGTATCCTCCTGTCGGGACTGATTTATCTCATTCAGCGTGAGATGCCGGAATTAAAGCAGTTGCAGGACTGGCAGATTATCGGAACACTGTTTTTTTCCATCACTGTTTTCGGTTTGCTTCTTTCAGGAATTAGTACTTTTTTTGCTGTAAACCGTTACCTCCGGCTGAAACTGGATGACCTTTACTATTGATACGAATTACGAATTTGTTCTAATGTACGAATCACAGCGTATTCGTAAATTCGGATTGATTCGTAATTCGTAGATAGTATACACTATCCCTGTGTGAGACACTCCCTTCTCTCTATTTCTCATTTGTTATTTCATTTCTTCCATTAACTTTGGCGTCTCATTTTAAGATCATGGCTAAGAAAGAAATAAAACCACCAACAGAAGATTTCGCATTCGGAAAAGAAAATTATGTGATCATGTTGATCGGAATCGCTGTTATTTTCATCGGATTTCTTTGCATGAGCGGTGGTCCGGCAAAGGATCCCAGTGTTTATGATCCTGATATTTTCAGCTTTCGCAGAATCACACTGGCACCCATTCTCGTTATTGCCGGATTCATTATTGAGATTTATGCCATTGTAAAAAAGTCGAAAGAGTAATTTAATTAGCCGATTAGCTGATGTGATAATTAGCTAATGTTTGAATTTTCCATTGGCTAATCCGCTAATTATCACATCAGCTAATTATGAATACTCTTCAAGCCATCATCCTTGCCATCATTGAAGGCATTACAGAATTCCTACCTGTTTCTTCCACGGGTCACATGATCATCGGATCATCGGTGATGGGAATTGCACAGGAGAACTTTACAAAAACATTTACAGTAGCCATTCAATTCGGAGCCATTCTTTCTGTGATTGTTCTTTACTGGAAACGTTTTTTTCAAAGCGTTGACTTCTACAAAAAACTGATCATCGCTTTTATTCCTGCCGTTGTTTTTGGTGTGCTGTTGAAAAAGCAAATCAACATGATGCTGGGAAATGTAATTGTAGTTGCATGCAGCCTGCTGATTGGAGGAATTATTTTTCTTCTCCTTGATAAATGGTTCAAACGTGCTGAAGAAAAAGGAGGTCATGAGCTGAACT
>JAYTXY010000142.1:0-5538 GCA_043742705.1 Bacteroidota bacterium | reverse complement strand
AAAACCCAAAGCGAACTATAGTGAAACGAACCTTGGTGCGCTGCGCTCAGTAGATGCTTCTAATCCAATGAAGTTGTTGCTTTTCTATCCTGACTTTGCGCAAATCAACGTACTTAATACAAAACTCTCGCTTCAGTCAGTCGTGAAGTTGCGACCGTTGGGAATCGGGCAGCCGTTGCTGATCTGTAATTCTGACAATGAAGGATACTGGGTTTTTGATTCGGAAGATTTTCAACTGAAGAAAATTGACCTCAGCCTCAAGGTGAAATTTGAAAGCGGAAACATCACACAGAGTGTTGGTTATAATATCCTTCCGAATTTTTTAGCGGAAGCAAACAACTTCGTTTACCTGAATAATCCTGCGACCGGAATTCTGGTTTTTGACCTTTATGGAACGTATTACAAAACAATTCCGATCCTCAATCTTACTTCCTTCCAGATTATCAATGAAGAATTGTTGTATCAGAGTCAAAATAAGTTGATAAGTTTTCACATGAAGAAGTTGGAGGAAAAAGAAATCCTGCTTCCTTCCCATGATTCACTGGTATCAGCCCGTATTGAGTCGAAAGAATTATTTTTATTAACAACTGCTTCGTTGAATTTTTATTCTTTTTAGATTTGCTGAAAAAGTATATCATTACACTAACTTAACACGAAACACATGACAGTAAGGACACTCACAGCAAAACCAAACACGGCCAAATCAACACCCGTAAAAACATCTTCACTGAAATCATTCACCGAAAAAAATATTCCCGTTAAATCCGTGCCCATTAAGAAAATTACCACACCGCTTCATATTGCTGTAGCCGGAAACATCGGTGCCGGAAAAACGACACTCACTACGTTGCTTGCAAAAAACATGAAATGGGATCCACACTTTGAAGATGTGGATGATAATCCTTACCTCAACGATTTTTACGAGGACATGCAACGGTGGTCATTTAACCTGCAGATTTATTTTTTGAATTCAAGGTTCCAGCAGGTGATGAATATCCGCAAGAATCCTAAAACGGTTATTCAGGACAGAACTATCTATGAAGATGCAAATATTTTTGCACCAAATCTTCACGCCATGGGACTGATGACTACGCGCGACTTCAACAATTACCAGGCTCTCTTTAACCTGATGAGTAAATTCATCACACCTCCTGATCTCTTGATTTATCTCCGCGGAACAGTGCCGGCTTTAGTAAGCCAGATTCAAAAGCGTGGACGTGATTATGAAAATTCCATTCGTATCGATTACCTGAAACGACTGAATGAGCGCTATGAAGCATGGATTTCAACCTATGAACTTGGTAAATTGCTGATCATTGACATTGATGACATCAACTTCGCAGAAAAGCCTGAAGACCTGGGCGTGATCATCAACAAGATCAATGCTGAGATTCACGGATTGTTTTAAACACACACGACCACCATATATTGAAAAAGCTCTTCAAACTGAAGAGCTTTTTTGTTTTCATGATAAAATTATTCCTTTCAGAAGTCATTCAGGAGGAATCCATTTATGAGTAAGCGATACTACCAATTTTGAAATGGATTCTTTCTGAATGACAATCAATAATAGTCTCCAAACTCAATACTCTAAGCTATAAACTTATTTCGCGGCAATAAAAGTAACGACTTTGTTTTTTACAGGAGTAACTGTACGCATGTAAGCGTAGATAGAACCAAGATCTTCTTCAGTCATACCTCCAAGTGCTGTCCATGGCATGACTGTATTTTTTTGATGTTCTTCCACGGGAATCATTTTAGGTGCGCCGGTTGAATCAGCATACGATTTGAATCGCTGAATAAATGCTTCTTTCGTCCAGCTGCCAATCCCGGTTTCCAGGTCAGGAGTGATATTCGCAGTGTAATTAATATCGTTATTCGGAAATTGAAATTTTAATCCGCCTGCAAAATCCATTCCCGGTAAATTTTTTCCCTTGTCTTTTTGTGTATGACATTCAATACAAGCCACTGCATTCACCAGATACTTTCCATAAGCCACAAGATCTGATTTGTCAGGCATTGGTGGAGGTGGAGGAGGAGGTTGAGGAATCGATTTCACAATCATACTCATTGGAAAATCAAGATTTGGAGGAGCAACTTCATTTTCAATCGGCTTCAATGTTCTCAGGTAAGCAATTAAACTGTACAAATCTTCCTGGCACAAACCTGCATAATGCATGTATGGCATGAGCGGGAATTTTGCTTCCCCTTTTTTATTGATCCCTGCTGTGATCACGCGAACCAGTTCACCGTCACTCCAGTCACCAATTCCGGTGGGCGTGATGTTGCACGGATAAATTTTACCCGGAACTCCCGCGAGTGTTTCATTGTATTCAAAACCACCTTTGCCTTTTGTACTTTCAATAACAGGAGCGCCATAATATTTAAAGTCACGATCCGAGTGGCAATCAATGCAACCAACCACGTGCTCAGCCAGGTATTCACCTCGCTTCAGCCGTTCCGGTGTCGCTTCCACCTTTATGTTTTGAACTTCAATCTTGACGGGAAATTTTGAATGAAAATAAATCGCAAAGCCAACGGCTGCAAGCACCACAATGAGAAGCAGTACTCCCAAAACTTTCAGGAATTTTTTCATGGGGATTTAAGTTTAAGTGTTCGGTATCAAATGTATAAAAAATAAAAAAGCATTCGCCTTGGCGAATGCTTTTTTAAAACTCATATGGCAAATCTTCTTAATTCTTATTATAGTCCTCGTTTACGATGATGCTTAAACCGATTACTGAAGCTTCTTCAGGAGAACTTCCTTTGTCAGCGCGTTTAAAAATATCCTGGCGTTTCTGAGCAATTCCTAAAATACTTTTCTTAAAGGTGACATAAGCAGCAGTGTTGTTATTTTTAAACTCCTGTATCAGGTCGTCCACTTCAACGCCCATCTTGGCTGCAATAGATTCTATCTTATCAAAATACTGGGAGAGTTTTTTTAACTCAGCATTTTTTTCAATGGCGATTTTCATGTTGATGGGTTTTAAAATTCTGTGTTAAGTGTGAGCAAGGTGCAACATTCTATAACAAAAGACAAATTTTTTTGGCTACCAGAATCAGCATAAAAATAAGCTCATAAAAGCCGTTTGTTTAACCATGAATAAAAACTAATCAACACCTTTCGGTTGAATAAAAAAATCTTGCTGAACCCTAGTGATTATATTCTTTACCACTAAGACACTAAGAGCACTTAGAAACACTAAGAGAATAGTCTTCTGAAATAAATTACTGTTGATTAAAAACATACTGAAGCATGTCAGCTCCCATTCTCAAAGCTTTCGTATGAACTTCAGGAGAATCTTTATGTACTTCATAATCTTCCCAACCATCTCCAAGGTCACATTCAAAATCATAAAAGCAAACGAGTCTTCCCTGGTACACTAAGCCAAATCCCTGAGCAGGCGTGCCATCGTGCTCATGAACTTTCGGAGGACCATCTGCAAAGTCATATTTCTGATGATAAATCGGATGAGAAAAAGGAAGTTCAACGAAGGAGAGTTCAGGGAAAACTTTTTTTATTTCTTTTCGGATGAAGATGTCCATTCCGTAATTATCGGAGATGTGAAGGAATCCACCGCCAATTAAATAATTCCTTAGATTTTTTGCTTCCTGTTCTGAGAAGATCACGTTGCCGTGACCTGTCATGTGTACAAACGGGTAATTGAAAAGTTCAGGACTTCCTACTTCCACAATTCCCTGTTCCTGGTTGATGTTTGTTCCGAGGTCTTCATTGCAGAACTTAATAAGGTTTGGCAAGGAAGTCTCCAGGTTTGCATACCAGTCACCGCCACCACCATATTTCAAAAGCCCGATCTTAAAAGAAGGATCAGTTGCATTCGCAATTCCCGAAACGGTTAGAAGGATTATAAACAGAATTTTTTTCATCACACAAAGTTACTGATTCAATATTGAAATGGTATTGCAGGCAACAACTCCGGCAGTTTCTGTCCGGAGACGGCTTTCACCCAAACTGACGAGGTCAAAATTATTTTTCAAAGCCATTTCAATTTCTTCTTTAGAAAAATCTCCTTCCGGACCAATCAGTATCAAAACGTCTTTTCTTCTGGAATATTTATTCTTGAGAAGCTGATTTTTTTCAGCTGCGACAGCACAAATAAATTTTTGAGACGAAGTTGTCTTTGAAATGAAGTTCTTGAAAGTCTCGGCTTCATTGAGTTTCGGGAGATACGCTTTCACCGATTGCTTCATGGCGGCAACAATCACTTTATTCAACCGTTCAGTTTTGACTTCTCTTCTTTCAGAGTGATTACAGATAAGTGGAGTGATTTCATCAATTCCAATTTCCGTGGCTTTCTCAAGAAACCATTCAAAGCGATCGATGTTCTTGGTTGGCGCAATAGCAATATGAATATGATAGTTCCTTTTTCCAAACTGATCCGTTGTTTCAAGGATGCTCACGACACACGCTTTCGGATTAGCATCTGCGATTTCCCCTTTATAAAAATCTCCTTTTCCGTTGGTCAGAAAAACAGGGTCACCTTTTCCTGATCGAAGTACACGAACAATGTGTTTCGATTCTTCTTCATTCAATGTATAGGAATCTCCGGATAAATCAGGAGTGAAAAAAAGGTTCATGGCTTTGAAGGAAAAATAGAAATTAATAGAAGGGTGAATATTTGAGTCATGAAAGTACCAAATTAGATCACAAGCTTATTCCGGAAGGATATTGCCGTGAATCAAAAACATCAGTAACAACAATTACGTTTTGTTCAATCTTGTATATGATTTTGTAATTACCGGAGATTATCCTTCTGTAATTCATTCCAAAACGATTCAGCAATTCTTCTTCCTGACCTGATTCCGGAAATTTCTCAAGCTGTTTAAGACTCGTTAAAATATCCTTCCTTATTTTATGTGCAACGGTGATCGAAGCAGCATGCTTATAATAAAGAAAGATCAATCGAATCTGAAGTCGCGCATAGTGCGTTATTCGAATTTCCATTCAACTCCAGTTTTCGGAATCTTTTGCAAAGTCTTCCAATGAATTAGTTCGTCCGTATTTAATGTCTTCTTCTGAAGCTTTCATACGTTCGGCAAATTCTTTTTCCGTAAACGGAGCAAGATTAGCTTCATAGTCTTTGACAAAACTCTGTTCACGAATGGTTTGCAACTGACGAATGGTTTTCTCGTCTTTTAATTGCGCGAGCCATTCAATCAAGCTCTGTTTAATTGCCTGGATATTCATGGTGAAGAAATTTGTTTATTCAAATTTAAGAAAAGGAAATGAAAGATATGTCAGGGTCATTGACCTTCAGAAAAGAATCAAAAATTAAAATCGAATAAGATTACGTAATTGATCACTAAATCACGCATCCACCGCCATTTTCGGAGCAGCGTTCAGAATCTCTTCGTTTGCATACTCTGCATATTGAGCAAAGTTTTTTACAAATGATGCAGCCAGCGTGTTTGCTTTTATATCGTAGGCGTTTTTATCCTTCCACGTATTTCGCGGATTCAGGATTTCAGCCGGAACATTCGGACAACTCTTAGGCATTGACAAACCAAAAACAGGTA
>JAYTXY010000141.1:0-26412 GCA_043742705.1 Bacteroidota bacterium | reverse complement strand
AGTTTGTGAAATTTTTGCAATGCCGTTTCAAGATCTTCTTTCTTGATCGGTTTCAACAGGTAATCAATGCTGTTTACTTTGAAAGCCTGTATTGCAAACTCATCAAATGCGGTGATAAAAATAACAGGAGCTGCAACATTTATCTTTTTAAAAATCTCGAAACTTTGTCCGTCTGCAAGGTGAATATCGAGAAGAACAAGATCGGGCAGTGCATTTTTTTCAAGCCATTCGATGGCTGACTTTACACTTACAATCACATCCAGAATGGTGATGTCCGGCTCAATTTCATGCAGCAATTTTTTTAATCTTCCTGCTGCGGGTTCTTCGTCTTCGATGATTAATACATTCATGTTATTCTTCTTTTAGCAAAGGAATTGCAACCTCAAAAAATTCTTCAGTCGATTTTATCTCAACAGTGCGGTCACTCAGTAATCGAAAACGATTGATGATATTCTCCAACCCCATTCCGGACGATTCTTCTTTCTTTATTTTTCTGTTCGTATTGTTTCGTAAAACCAGTTTGCCGTATTTGTTAATGAATAATTCAACGTGCAACGGAGTTTCTTTTGAGATAGCATTATGCTTTACAGCATTTTCCATCAGCAACTGAAGTGTAAGCGGAGGCACGTATCTTCCTATTTTTATTTCTTCCGGAATCCGAATCTCCAGTGTAAGGTTTTCACAATATCTTTTCTTCTGAAGAAAATAATAATCGTCCAGTAATTCCAGTTCCTCTTTCAGAGGTATCACATCCTTTTCACGGTAATTGACAATGTTGCGAAAAAACTGCGACATCCGTTCCACGTATTCCACCGCCACCTTCGGACTCTCTTCAATGATTGAAATGAGTGTATTGAAACTGTTGAATAGAAAATGCGGATTCACCTGGCTCCTGAGCGTTTCAAACTGAAACTCTATTTTCTCCTGCTGCAACATATCCAGGTGTTTGATTCTTCGCTCACGCCGGATGATATAATAGCGTAGCAACAATGCCGCGAACAACCAGATAATTGTAAAGAACCACCACTTGCGCCAAAACGGTGGCTTCACAACAAAAGAATATTTTAATTCTTTCGAATGATTAAAATCCTGGTTGAGCGCTGACCTCACATGAAATGTATATTTCCCCGGAGATAATTTCGGATAGGTAATCGTCTGGTCGCGTGAAGTAATCCAGTTGTTGTTATACCCTTCGAGCATGTATTGATATTGTACACGACCCGGATCGCTGAACCACAAACCCATGTATGCAAATGTGATGTTGTTCTGATCGTAAGAAAATTTATTCTCGTGAGCGAAATCAAAATCTTCCATAAAAACAGAAACCTTTCTCAGCACCGGTTCCGGCTGACGGATTTTCGTACCCGGGCACGGATGATATTTGATGATACCGGCTTCTGTTCCGATCCACAGGTTTCCGTATTTGTCTTTGGAGATGGCATTCAGATCAGCCGTAATTTCTTCAATGCCTGTAGCACGATCGTAATAAGAGAATAATCCGGTTGAAGGATCAAGAACATCGATACCATGTTTGTTTACAATAACGATGTTGCCATATTTATCGGAAGCAATGGAAAAAATATTTAAGTCACTCAATCCGTCTGATACGGAATAATTCTGAAATGAATTTCCATCGAACCTGTAAATGCCAGCTTTGAGTGTACTGAACCAAATATTTCCGGACGGATCTTCTGTGATGGAATAGATGACATTACTTTTCAATCCATCCTTATTTGTGTACGTGGTGAACTTTCCTTTGTCATAGACAATCAGTCCCTGATCATCCGTTCCAAACCAGACGCGATCATGAGAATCAATGAAGATGTGATAAATATAATTTCTCCCGAATCTTTCTACCTCATCTATTTCAATCAACTGGAGTTTTGCAATTTCCTTTTCACCGTTTTCAATTTTGCACTTTGTAACTCCTTCCAATCCTGCCATCCAGAGATCGTCTCCTCTTCCTGCGATGGATAAAATACTTGCCTTTTCAAGCGAAGAGTCTCCCTTTATTTTCAAAAACTTTCCTGTCGTAGTGTTCATCCGGAAAATTCCGCTTCCCAAAGTGCCGATCCACAGATAACCATATTTATCTTCGTACAACGAAGTGATGTCAACCAACGCTTCTCGCGGAGTGATTGTGAATTTTGAAAACTTTTCACCTTGTTCGGCACCCATTGCCAACCTTACCAATCCCTGATCAGGCGTGAACCATAAGTTTCCATGGTGATCATACAAAATCGTGTGGATGAATTTAAACGGTTCTGTTTTTCTCAGTTCACTGTTCTTTTGCGTGGCTTCTGTTTCATAGTTCTGCAGGAAACTAATCTGCTCTCCTGTGGAACGAACCAATTGATTATTATTTGCAATCCATACGTTGAACTCCGCATCCTGTAACATATCGTTGATCTTCGACAGAACAATGTTCCCGCCTGTTGTAAGATGCCGGAATGACTTGTCACTGTTAATCTCAACATCCAAAATGCCGCTGTTATCTGTTCCGATCCACAAATCATTTTCAGTTTCAAGCATGCAATTCACCTGTCCGTATTCCCAGTTGCGGAGAACTGACGGTGTCGCAATCCTTTTTTCAGCTGAAAGATATTCGCACACGCCTTTATCCTGCATGCCAATCCACATGTTCCCATCGGATGAGGGCAACAAAACTCTCACAATGTTGTCGGGAAGTCCGTCTGCAGAAGTGAGCGCGGTAATATCAGGTTTTGTTCCCGCGAGGTTGCAAATATTAATGCCCTGATCAGTCCCTATCCAAAGCGCTCCGTCTTTGGCGATGGCGAGAGCATACGTGTAATCATCGTTCAATCCGTCTTTGCTGGTTATGTTCGTGAGTTTGTTATCGGAATAATAGTAGACTCCTTCGCCATTGGTGGTAAACCAGATTCTGGAATTTTTGTCTTCAATAATTTTATGAATGGAGACCTTCGGCTGTTTACCGTCCGGAATAAATATTTTCAAACTATCATTTATTACTGTTGCAATTTTGCCTCCGCGAAATCCTACCCAGAGATTTTTACGACTGTCTTCAAACAATGCTGTAACAGCACTGTCGCGCACAAATTCAGAAGTGACTTTTGAAAATTCTATTCCATTGAATTTATACAACCCCTCTGACGTTCCAAGCCAGATGAACCCTTTGTTGTCCTTGATAATACACTGCACACGAATTTCACTACGCTCCTTATCAACCTGAAACATTTTATAAAAAGGAACCTGTGCATGCGTTTGCAGACACGACACAAGCAGAAAAACGACAAGCACTATTTTTTTCAGGAAGTCCATTTCCTATTCTTCTTTTTTCTTTTTGAAATCTGCCTTTACTTCAATCTTTATCTCTGAAGCAATTTTTTCATGCACAACTCTCGGTACTTTAATGTCATGATCGGTTATGAGGATGCCGAACTTTGATTCCACGTGGATATTTCCGTCCTGGACAGTAACTTCGCTTTTGATAATCCGCTCCTGTTCCACTCCATGCACGCTAAGAATACCTTTGGCGCGAACAACATATTTTCCGTCTTTGGAAAAATCAACCTGTTCAATGATTTTCCCTCTGAAGTTTGCTTCAGGAAATCTTTCAGACTCCACGTAGTTATCGTTGAAATGTTCCCGCTGCAAACCGCTGTTAAATCCTTTAAAGCTTCGCATCGGAATTCTGAAAGCAAACGTGCGTTTTTCAATATCGATAAGACCATGGAGGCTGTGAGATGTCGCGCAAATCAATTCCTGTGCTGCTTCCGACCGGAACATGACGGTTCCGTCATCAGTGGAATACAACCCTGAAACGGCTTGCGCAAAAAAGTTCAATACCAAAAATGACAGTAAAACAACAACCTGTTTTTTCATAGTCAGCTATCCAACAAAGATAGTTTTTAGAGAAGAATAACACTGAAACAAACGATGATAAGCGAGCAAAAGAAGAAGAAGCTCTGCATAATTCCCTCTAAACGTGCATTTATAGCTGGCTTCCAGATTATCAGATTATACATTCATATCGGTAATAAATAATATCATTAAGGTATTTGTCTTCTCCTTTTTTATATTATCTTTGGAAGATGAAGAAAAACAAGAAAGATCCTTATAAAAGAGTACGAAACCCGATTTTGAAACAAGCTACCACCAAGGCGAAAATAAAAGTACGTCTTGACTCCCGTACTATCATTACCCTTCCCGATATGTCTGCCCTGAAGTTATGGAAAGATAAGTATCCCAATGCAACGGTCATCAGCCTTCAGGCGAATTAATAGACCTCAAGGATCTTTTTTAATAAAAGAGATCGGGAGAACCATAAATATCAGCCCTTTTTCAGTCTAGGAAATTTCATCTTGAAATTTTCAAGGGTGTCAACTACCCTCTTTGCAATTACATATTCTTTATACCAATTTTGATCTGCCGGAACAATCTCCCACGGAGCATGTGTGGAACAGTTTTGAAACGCATCTTCGTATGCACGCATGTAGTCATTCCAGTATTCGCGTTCTTTTAAATCATTTTCATTGTACTTCCACATTTTTGTTTTGTCGCTGAGTCGTTCATTTAACCTGACCAACTGTTCTTCTTCGGAAACGTGCAGATAGAACTTTAGCACTGTCGTGCCGGTTTCCTGCATTAACTTTTCGAAATTGTTGATGTGTTCGTAACGCTGCTTAACGGTTTTCATATCCACCCATTGATGCACGCGCTGTATTAGTACATCTTCGTAATGCGAGCGATTGAAAACATGTATCATTCCCTTCTCGGGAACATTCTGATGGATGCGCCACAGAAAATCATGCTTCATTTCCGTGGAAGACGGTGCTTTAAAAGAAATCACGCGGCAACCCATCGGGTTTACAGAGTCAAAAACATTTTTCACAGCACCGTCTTTTCCAGATGCATCCATTCCTTGTATCACTGCTAAAAGCGCATGCTTGCTTTCTGCATAGAGCAGGTTCTGTAATTCTTCCAGCTTAAACTTCAGCTTTTGAAGTTCTTTTTTAATTTGCTCTTTGTTAAATTTTTTAGGAGCACGCGTATCAACATTGTTCAACCTGATCTTTGCCATCATCATTTTCTTTTAATAAGTAAGTCTGCAATTGAACGATTCATTAAACGACCAAAGAAAAAGCGGATTATTTCATATACCCGGATTTCTTCCATGCCTGCACACCCTTTTTCAACATGGCGTTTAGCTCTTTTTCATTGACTTGTTCAGGTTTCTTAAAATTAAAACAAGTCTTTCCTTTCAGGCACTTCAGCAAGGTAGGACTAATTGATTCGTAATCCTTTTCATGGTAATACAAAGGGAAGAAATAAAAGCTCACCATGTCTTTGCGTGCTACAGCAGAAGAGAAATACATGCCGGGAACCATTTCCTTTTTGCTTCCATAAGGAACGGCTTTATTACCGATCAGTTCGAATACACCTTCTTTGGACTTGCTAACAACCATGGGAGGCGATTGTTTTTGAAGTGCTGTTTTCAGCTTGTCAAAAATTATTTTTCTTGCTTCCGGTGTAAGAGGCATAACAGGTTCTTTTTTTCAAAAATACAGGATTGAAAACCGAAACACAAAAGCAGGGTGAATATTTCTGTTTATAACTTTTGAAGCTACTTCAAAAACAGGGGCAACTCTTTTTTTTCAGAAGGGTTAAAGAAAATACAATTCACACCTATTAATTTCATTAAACGTAAAAACAAAGAACTAATGGAAACAAAAAAAATTATTTTGGGCGGTATTGCCGGAAGCATCACTCTCTTTCTGCTTGGATGGTTACTTTACGGAATGCTTCTTGCCAATTTCTTCGCAAGTCACCCGGGTACAGTAACCGGTTTTGAAAGAGGAGATGCTGACATGCTCCTCGGGTACATCTTCCTCGGAAATCTTGCACAGGGTTTTCTGTATGCGATTGTCTTAGGATGGGCAAATATTAATACTGCCGGAGCCGGTATAAAAGCGGGGCTCATCATGGGGCTTCTTATTGATCTGGGGTTTGGCTTAGTGATGTATGGCACTACTACACTAATGAGCAGGACAGCCTTACTCGGTGACGTTGCCACTTTTACTGTGATGTCTGCGATTGCATGTGCGGTAATCGCCACGGTAATGGGTATGGGGAAAAAGTCTGATTAAGATTTTAAATCATGTTAAACGGGTGAGCAGCGGCACGCTTTATATAAGCAATGCCCGGCTCACTCGTTTTTTTTTGCAGGTTTATTTGTGCCGGTTATCAATAAATCAGATTCCTGTTCGTTTTTTTTAAAACTCGCTCATATGAACCGAAAACTTAAGTTAATCGCAGGCATTCTGTTATGCCCGGTTTTTCTGTTCGCTCAGAAAACCGTTACAATTCCTCAAAACTCATCGGGTAAATTTTCGCTCGGAACGAGAAACACCTTCAGTGTTTTCAGCGGAGATAAGGATGCAACATCAGGCATCGGTATTGGCGGACAATTCAGAATTCAGTTCAGTAATAAAATTAATTCGGAGTGGTTTGCCGATTACATCGTGTCTTCCATCGGAGATTTTGCCGACAGGCGTGATTACCATGTGGGATGGTCTCTGATGTTTTACCCGGGGAAAAACACCGACTTTAAAAATCTCCTGCAACCCTACATTTTTGCCGGGCATTGTTTCGATTACACAGAAGTCGAGGAAAAAGGAAACTCTGCAAACATGGAACATCGACTGTGTCTTGCCATGCAGGCGGGAGCCGGAACCCATGTGAATCTTACACCAAGATTTGATTTTTCGTTCTCTGCTCAATACATGTTGCATTTCGGAAAAGATCTGGAAGCCACTCAGGAAGAAGGAAAAGTGATCATTCAGAAAAATAGTTCGTCAGATCCGGAAGGGCATTTGCTGCTTACTGTCAGTGTAAATTATAAGATTGCAAATCTCTGGTGAAGAACAGTCGCTTGTTCGATTCAAGATAGTATCAGAAAAAAACCCGGCAGCAGAACGCTCCGGGTTTTTCTATTCAATCAAGAACTTAAGAATAGCTGACTAGCGTGAAAATTTTATTTCCATGCTTTGAAATTCCTTTCCATTCTGAGTCATGTACATTTCCATTTCCTGGTGGCTGTCATCTATGATTCTAAACTCTTCGCGCACCTGCATTTCCTTTCCTGTCATCGGGTCAACTGACTTCCCTTTAAAGTGAATGGTTTTCCCTTTTTCATCCCACTTACCTTCCATGTACATGATGCCTGTTCCCATGTTATCAATCCATGTAGAAACAAAAACTTTTTTTGCATTGTCATAACCCAAAATACCGGTTCCTTCGAAAGGCATTCCGTTCATCTCAGATTTATGAGTTGATTGCTGATAACGATCTCCCATAATCATAGTATTGTTGCAACTGGCTTTGCTTTCTGTAGCAGGTGCTCCGGGAGCCATCCAAAATTTAAGCTGCTCCTGCCAATCACCGTTGCATTGAGCCATCATTTTATGCATTGGACCGGGAGTCATGTACTCCGCCCAGGCTTTCATTCCTTCTTCCTGGCTCATAGCGGGAGCTGCTTTTGGCTTTTCCTTAGCTGCACTTGAAGGGTTTTGTTTTACTGCGGCCTTTTTTGCCGGAGGTGTTTGTGCAAAAGCGACACTGCATACAAAAGCCGCTGCAATAAATGTACTGATCCTTTTCATGTTGTTTGAGTTTGAGGTTATACGCAAATGTAATGAATGAAAATCACAATTTGAAAGCCCAGTCCAAATCGTTTATTTTTTTCCTTAAAAAAATATTCTTAATAATTTCCGGCTTCGTCACAAAAAAAACGTAGCAAGAATATCATTGGACTACTTGCAAAACCAAACGTATGAAAACAGAATAAGTCATTCCCTTTTCACTGTATTAAAATGTACCTTTACAGAAGTCAATGCCATTAATCCGGATGAGTACACCAAAAAGAATTTTAAATTGTATTGCCATATTTTTCATTGTTGCCTTGCTTACTACTTGTACCTATGACAAGGAAGGTCCTCCGTTACCGGAGAATGGCTATCCTGAAAATATAGCGAAAATTTTCGTGGTAAAGTGTGCAACTCCCGGATGTCATAATACTCAAAGTAAAAACGGAGCCGGAGGATTTGATTTGTCTACATGGGATCATTTGTTTGAAGGTGGACGCAACGGTTCGTCCGTTATTCCTTTTCTTCCGGACCAAAGTTTTCTTACTTACTTCATCAATACATACAGTGACCTTGGCATTTCCATTCAGCCGATAATGCCTTACGATGCCAATCCACTTTCTCATGATGAAGTTGTAATGGTGAAAGACTGGATTCGAAACGGAGCTCCCGACAAGAATGGTAACATCAAGTTCTGTTGTGATCCCGGCCGTAAAAAATTCTATGTCACCAATCAGGGTTGCGACATCGTGACTGTATTCGACTCAAAGACAAGATTGCCAATGCGCATCGTGGATGTAGGCACAAGTTCGAGCCAAATAGAAAGTCCGCATGCGATTGCCGTCTCTCCGGATGGAAATTATTGGTACATCGTTTTTCTTTATGGTAACACCCCCAACTCGCAACCTGTTATGCAGAAATTTCGAACGAGCGATGACAGCCTTGTCGGAGAAGCCCTTCTGGGTCCTGGTCAATGGACTTCTATGACCATCTCATCCGATTCACACTATGCTTTTGCCGTTGATTTCCTTGGATCAGTTGCCCTCATAGATTTACAATCTATGACAAAAACATGGACGTATCATTTTTCCTATACGCCGCATGGTTGTGCAATAAGTCCAGATTTTCAAAGGCTCTATGTAACTTCTCAGTATGGTAATTACATTTATCGGTTTGATCTTTCCGACATGTCGAATATCCAGGAAGATGACATCAAACTGGAAGCCGGCCCGCAGGTTTACATCAGTAAATTAGATCCGCACCAAATTGCTGTTTCGCCGGATGGAACAAAATACTACGTAAGCTGTCAGCGAACAAACGAAATACGCGTGATGAGTGTTGCGATGGACACATTGCTTGCCGTGATTCCCACTGGCGTATTTCCGCAGGAATTGGAATTCTCAACAACTCGTCCATACCTTTTTGTGAGTTGCATGAATGACTCTGTTACCAACCCAGGTCTCATCGGATCAGTGTCTGTTATTAACTATCAAACCAACACATTTATCAAATCCATTTATACCGGCTGGCAACCTCATGGCATGAAGGTGGATGATAATTCAGGATACGTGTATGTGGCAAACAGAAATGTAAATCCAAACGGAGATGCACCACATCACACATCTACCTGTGGCGGACGTAACGGCTACATCACAATTATTGATATGAATGCTCTTGATCCAATGGACATGGATCTTCTCGATTATAAAATTGAAGTGTCTGTTGATCCTTACGAAATCGGCATCAGAAAATAAATGCATAAAAAAAACCGGCCTTACAGGACCGGTGTTTAAAACTAAATCAACCAATTACTTTTTATCAGGGGAAGCGGTTTCCATCTTCTTACCTTTTCCTTTGTGATGATGTTTTTTCTTTCCATCATTCGTTTTAGTTCCCATGGCATCATGCTTTTTTTCAGTTGACATGGTTTCTTTTTTCTCTGATGATTTTGCCGGAGTTGTAGATGTTTGCGCTGCAACCGTTCCGATGATAAATGTGCCTGCGATAAGCACTGCAATGATTTTTTTCATTTTATTTTTTATTTAAAATTTGTGAGCAGACTTACCATGAAATTCGTGCCAATATTCTGGAATGCAATGAAGGATAAATGAAGGTCGGTCAATAGAATGTATCGCTCATGAGTCCGCAGAGCAGATATCCGGAAGTCACAACAAGTCTCCACCATTCAGTTCCTCTTCTTTTCAATCGTGAAAATTTCTATCATTGATGTATATTAGCCTTTCTAAAATAAAACATCATGCCTTTCCGCATCAAAACCTTTGAAGACTACCAGAGTGAATACAAAAAGAGTGTAGAAAACCCTTCTGCCTTTTGGGCAGAGAAAGCCGAAAATTTTCTTTGGAAAAAAAAATGGGACACTGTGCTCGATTGGAATTTCACAAAACCGGATATCAAATGGTTCGTCAACGGGAAACTGAACATTTCCGAAAACTGCCTGGATCGTCATCTTGCTTTGCGGGGAAATCAAAAAGCAATTATCTGGGAGCCAAATGATCCAAAAGAAGAAGGAAGAACGTTAACTTACAAAGAGTTGCACGACCAGGTTTGTCGTTTTGCTAACGTATTGAAAAATAACGGAGCAAAAAAAGGTGATCGTATTTGCATTTACATGCCCATGGTTCCCGAGGCAGCAGTTGCTATTCTTGCATGCGCCCGCATTGGCGCTATTCACTCAGTTGTGTTTGCGGGCTTCTCTGCAAACTCATTAAGTGATCGCATCCAGGATTGTGATTGCAACATCGTAGTTACGAGTGATGGCGCTTACCGCGGACCAAAAGCAATTGCGATAAAAGATATCGTGGACGAAGCGCTTGAAATTTGTCCGTCAGTAAAAAAAGTAATTGTCCTGCAACGGACAGATTCGAACATCCGGATGATCGAAGGGCGTGATGTAATGTGGGATGATGAAATGCAGAAAGTAAATGCCGATTGTCAGGCTGAAGTGATGGATTCGGAAGACATGCTTTTTATTCTTTACACTTCCGGCTCCACCGGAAAACCCAAAGGGGTCGTTCATACCACCGGCGGATACATGGTTTACACGAGTTATTCATTTCAAAATGTTTTTCAATACAATGAAGGAGATATCTACTGGTGTACAGCTGATGTCGGCTGGGTAACGGGGCACTCTTATATTATATATGGACCGTTATTATCAGGAGCCACAACCATGATGTTTGAAGGAATTCCGACCTATCCTGATGCAGGAAGATTCTGGCAGGTGATCGACAAACATAAGGTGAATATTTTTTATACCGCTCCTACTGCAATTCGATCACTGGAAGCGCAAGGACTTGCTTTTGTAAAACCTTATAGCCTAAAATCATTGCGTGTACTCGGAACCGTTGGTGAACCAATTAATGAAGAAGCGTGGCACTGGTACGATGAAAACATAGGCAAAGGAAAATGTCCAATTGTGGATACATGGTGGCAAACTGAAACGGGAGGAATTTTGATTTCACCGCTTGCCGGCATCACGAAATTAAAACCAAGTTTTGCAACGCTTCCGCTTCCCGGAGTTCAGCCGATGCTTGTTGACAGCAACGGAAAAGAGATTGAAGGAAATAATGTGGAAGGAAATCTCTGCATTAAATTTCCATGGCCCTCTATCATTCGTTCAACGTATGGAGATCATGAACGATGTCGGCAAAATTATTTTGCAACGTATAAGAATCTTTATTTCACAGGCGATGGTTGCAAGCGTGATGAGAATGGGTACTATAGAATAACAGGTCGTGTTGATGACGTTATCAATGTTTCTGGTCATCGTATTGGCACCGCAGAAGTTGAGAATGCAATTAATCAGCATCCTGATATTGTGGAATCTGCCGTAGTTGGCTTTCCGCATCCGATCAAAGGACAAGGTATATACGCCTATGTGATTTGCACCAAAGAACACGAAGATGTGAACATGCTGCGCCAGGAAGTACTTGCAA
This sequence comes from Bacteroidota bacterium, assembly GCA_043742705.1. Lineage (GTDB taxonomy): Bacteria > Bacteroidota > Bacteroidia > AKYH767-A > 2013-40CM-41-45 > JAPLDA01. The sequence continues at coordinate 14,831 of JAYTXY010000141.1, read as the reverse complement.
CGGTAAATAAAATCATCGGACCAATTGCAAAACCAGATAAGATACAGGTAGTACGCGGCTTGCCAAAAACACGTTCAGGAAAAATCATGCGCAGAATTCTTCGCAAAGTTGCTGAAGGGGAAACGTCCAATCTTGGTGATACATCTACATTGCTTGATCCTTCGGTAGTTGAAGATATCAAGGATGGAGCGATTTCCTGATTTGATAATTTGGTAATTTGATGATGTGCTGATTTGGAAATGTGCAGATGGAAGGTGAGAAAGTGAGAAAGTGAGAAAGTCGGTTTAAGGGAAAATAAATTTCACGTAGATGAAAGAAGTACTAAATGAATTGTTACAACGTGAGCTTCAAAAACTGGAAGACGAAATAAAATCTTTTCCGGAAGAAGCATTGATTTGGAAAACTTCAGGTGACGTGAAAAACAGCGCGGGAAATCTTTGCCTTCATCTTTGTGGAAATCTTCAGCATTTTATCGGGAACATTTTAGGAAAAACCTATTACGTGCGAGACCGCGATTCAGAATTTTCTTCAAAAAATATTTCGAGAGAAAAACTTCTCGGGGAGATTAACAATGCGAAAGAGGCTGTTCGCATTTCGCTTGAAAAATTGTCGGATGGTGATCTTCAAAAAATTTATCCTCAAAACTTTCTTGGAAAAGATGTGACCGTTGAATATTTTCTCCTGCATCTCTTGTCACATTTTGATTACCATCTCGGCCAGATCAATTACCTGAGAAGACTTATTTCCTGAGTATATTTCTCTCCCGTTATAGCTTTATTCTGTATGCTTCGAATTCACTATCTTCGTCACGATAAAAATTTTCACCGTGAGCGATTCTCTTGTCATTATACCTACCTACAACGAAAAGGAAAATGTTGAAAAAATGATCCGGAAGATTTTTTCTCTTCCTCATGATTTTCATCTCCTTATTATTGATGACGGTTCACCGGATGGTACTGCAACCATCGTAAAAAATTTACAGCAGGAATTTCAAGGAAAACTTTTTATTGAGGAACGAAAAGGCAAGCTGGGTTTGGGAACTGCATACATCCATGGTTTCAAATGGGCGATTGAACGGAAGTATAATTATATTTTTGAAATGGATTGCGACTTCTCGCACAACCCCGATGATTTAATACGCTTGTACAAAGCCTGCGCTGAAGAAGGTGCAGACGTTGCAATCGGCTCGCGCTATATCAAAGGTGCTAACGTAGTAAACTGGCCGCTTGGAAGAATTATCATGTCGTATTATGCTTCCGTGTATGTGCGGCTTATCACAGGAATAAAAATAAAAGACACTACTGCTGGTTTCAAATGTTACAAGAGGATTGTACTGGAGACCATTGAACTTGATCAAATCAAATTCATTGGTTACGCATTTCAAATTGAAATGAAATTCACTTCCCTGAAACATGGTTTTAAGATCACAGAAGTTCCGATTGTGTTTACAGACCGTACGGAAGGAACCAGCAAGATGAGTAAAGGAATTTTTAAAGAAGCAATTCTCGGAGTGATTCAATTGAAATGGAAGAGCTTTTTCAGAAAATACAAACGAGTGCGTCCATAATAACCTTTCAACGCTGACAGATCGGATGTATCATCACATTTTTTCCGGATCTCAGCATGAACAAATTTTTTGTTGTTTGAAAAAATAGTCCTGTGAAAACCTACCTGATCAAAAACGCACACATTGTCAACGAAGGTGAAATCGTTGTGGGTGATGTTTTATTGAACGAAGGTAGAATTGAAAAAATCGGTTCCGGCATTTCTTCTCCATCTGCAACGGTGCTGAATGCAACGGGCAAATATCTTTTCCCGGGAATGATTGATGACCAGGTTCATTTTCGTGAGCCAGGTTTAACACATAAAGGAGATTTACACACTGAACCAAAAGCTGCTGTGGCAGGAGGCATTACATCATTCATGGAAATGCCAAACACAATTCCGAATACCCTGACACAGGATTTATTGGAAGAAAAATACCAGATTGCTTCTCAAAAGTCGCTGGCAAATTTTTCTTTTTACATGGGAGCTTCAAACGATAACCTTGAAGAAGTGCTGAAGACGAATCCTGAAAATGTATGCGGAGTAAAAATATTCATGGGCGCTTCAACAGGGAACATGCTCGTTGACAATAAAAAATCGCTGGAAAAAATATTTTCAAAATCCCCAATGCTCATTGCTGTTCATTGCGAAGACGAACCTACAATTCGCAAGAACATGGAAATGTATCGCAAAGAATACGGTGAAAAAGTGCCGATGAAATTTCACCCATTGATTCGCAGCGAAGAAGCGTGTTACAAATCTTCTTCGTTTGCCGTTGAGTTGGCAAAAAAACACAATACGCGGTTGCACATTCTTCACATCAGCACGGCAAAAGAAACAACACTTTTTGATAATACCATTCCATTAAAAGAAAAACGTATCACAGCCGAAGCATGTATTCATCACCTGTGGTTTGATGAAAGTAATTATGAAGTGTTAGATACACTCATCAAATGGAACCCTGCGATTAAAACAAAAAAAGACAAAGAAGAAATATGGAAAGCCGTTCTGGATGATCGTATTGATGTGATTGCAACGGATCATGCTCCTCATACAATCGAAGAAAAACATCAGGTCTATTTCAACGCTCCTTCCGGCGGACCGTTGGTTCAGCATGCGCTCGTTGCTTTGCTTGAATTTTATCATCAGAAAAAAATAACGCTGGAAAAAATTGTTGAGAAAACAAGTCACCGTGTAGCAGACTGTTTCCGGGTAAAAGAAAGAGGATACATTCGTGAAGGCTACTGGGCTGACCTCGTGTTAATCGATTTACACCGTTCATGGAAAGTGAAGACACGGAATATTCTTTCCAAATGCGGCTGGAGTCCGTTTGAAGAAACTGTTTTTAAATCGTCCGTGACACATACTTTTGTAAGTGGTCATTTGGCATTTGCAAACGGGGAATTCGATGAGTCAGAAAAAGGAAAAAGAATTTTGTTTGACAGAACACAGTAAACACCATGAATTTATTCAATAATCTTTTTTCGCTGAGATACTTTGCAATTGCTGCATTGATTATTTTTTCTGACTGCTCAAGAAAGGAAGTGAACATTCCGAATGACGTTCTGTCGAAACAGGAAATAATTTCCGTATTGGTTGATATTCATCTTGCCCAATCCGCGGTTAACAAGAATCTGCTGACGGACTCGGTACGATATGGCATGAAAGAATATACTCCATTCATTTTATCATCTCATCACATCACAAAAGAGAAATACGAAACAAGTATTGCTTTTTATACCCTGCATCCAGATTTAATTGAAGAGGTGTATCAGGAAGTGATTAATGAATTGAGTAAAAAACAGGGAGAAGCAGAGAGGAAATAATATTTTTTATTTTTTTATTTCTCTTAAAAATATTTCTGAAGTATCGCGGATGGAATCTTTGATTGGAATGAAGCTAATTCCAATTTCATTCCTGATTTTCTCGTTTGAATAAAGCCATGAGTGTTGACCATTTCTTGCTGTTTCCTTCGTGATCATTGGCTTTTCTTTGCTGAAAATTTTTCTCATTGCTTCAACTCTCCAGCCGATTTCACTAAGTGTAGTGCCAACAGGAATGGTTGGCCGTGATTTTCCAAAGGCATCTGCGATCCCGTTAATAACTTCTCTATATGTAGTATTCTCAGCGCTGATAATGAATCGTTCTCCGAAAACATTTTTCTCCATCAATTCAGTCATACACTTCGTCACGTCCCGAACATCTACGAAACCGGACATTCCAGGAGGATAAAACTTTAATCCCTTCCATATTTCACCAAACAAAGCCGTACAACCAGAATGAAGGCCTCCGGGACCGATGATGATGGAAGGGTTTACGATGAAAGCATGCAACCCTTCTTCAATTGCCCGCCATACTTCGCGTTCGGCTCCATATTTACTGATTGCATATCCACTGTTGTACTTTGAAGTTTTCCAAAACGTACTTTCCGTGAGAAGCTGGTTTTCTTCCACTCTGCCCAGCGAAGCCGTAGAACTGACGTAACAAAATTTTTCAACGCCATCTTCCAAAGCGATGTTTACCATGTTCGCAGTTCCTTCCGTATTTATTTTCATTAAGCTTCTGTAATCTGAAGACCGAAAAGAAAGCAAGGCAGCACAATGATAAACCTGTTTAATATTTTTCATCGCTTCTTCGATGGAAAAAATATCTGTCACATCACCTTGTACCCATTCAATCCTTTGAATAAGTTCTTTGTGCCCGTTAAAAATCCTGTTGAATACAGACAGACTGGATGACTTCCGCTTCAGCGCACGAACATTGTTTCCTGCTTTTGCAAGATCAAGCAAAAGCTGCGAACCGACCAAACCAGTACCTCCTGTAACAAGAATCATTTTTTCAATGTGCAAATTTGTTGATGTGCAAATGTGCAAATAATTGAGTCCTTTTAACCAAGTATACATTATAATATTAAAAATCTATTTTAAAATTTACGCATCTTCGCATCTGCACATTTACGCATTAAAATTATCTTTGGCGGATGAATAAGAATTTTGTTGACGAGTTGCGCTGGCGTGGAATGCTCCAGGACATTATGCCGGGAACGGAAGAGTTGCTGAAGAAGGAGATGGTGAGCGGATACATTGGTTTTGATCCGACCGCTGATTCACTTGGTGTTGGCAATCTTGTCCAGGTGATGATGCTTTTACATTTTCAGCAATGCGGACATAAACCAATTGCTCTTGTTGGCGGAGCGACAGGCATGGTTGGAGATCCATCAGGGAAATCTGCAGAACGGAATTTATTGAACGAAGAAACACTTCAGCATAATCTCGGCTGCCAGAAAAAACAATTGGAAAAATTTCTTGACTTCGGAGCACAAAAAAATGCTGCGGAGATTGTAAACAATTACGACTGGTTCAAAGACTTTTCATTTTTAGACTTTATCCGCGACATCGGAAAACATATTACCGTGAACTACATGATGGCGAAAGATTCTGTGAAGAGTCGACTTGATACAGGAATGTCGTTCACTGAATTTTCTTACCAACTTGTCCAAGGTTATGACTTCTATTACCTCTGGAAAAACCGTGGCATTAAATTGCAGATGGGTGGTTCCGATCAGTGGGGAAACATTGTAAGCGGCACAGAACTTATCCGAAGAAAAGACAGCGGTGAAGCATTTGCACTCACAACTCCGCTCATTAAAAAAGCAGACGGAACCAAATTCGGAAAAACAGAAAGCGGAAACGTATGGCTGGATCCGAAGCGAACATCACCATATAAATTCTACCAATTCTGGTTGAATGCTTCCGATGAAGATTCAAAAAATTACATCCGCATTTTCACCCTGATGAAAAAAGAGGAGATTGAATTGCTGGAAGCAGAACATAACAAAGCTCCGAACATGCGTGCTTTACAAAAAGCGTTGGCAAAAGATATTACCGTTCGTGTTCACTCAGAAAAAGATTACCATGCTGCAGTAGAAGCATCTGAAATTCTTTTCGGCAAAGGAACTGCTGAAGCGTTAAACAATTTATCTGAAGACGATTTGCTTTCTGTCTTTGAAGGAGTGCCGCAGGTTGAAATCGGAAAAGCAGAACTGGAAGCCGGAATTAACATCATCGAATTTATCTCCGACAAAACACAAATTTTTCCATCACGCGGTGAAGCAAAAAAAATGATTCAAGGTGGTGGTGTTTTCATCAACAAAACAAAATCAGAAGACATCAACCTTTCTGTGAATGCAACTCATTTGCTGAAAGGGAAATACATCCTTGTTCAGAAAGGAAAGAAGAATTATTATCTCATTAAAATTTTGTAAAAGGGAGACAATTATTCTTTGGGATTTTTATCCTTCTTCATTTTGAAGACCAATCCGATTCCAACCACAATGGCGACTGCAAATAAAAAATTGAAGCCCAACTGAAACAAGTCATTTGGTTTCAATGTTCCCACCCTGCTTTTGATCAAGAGGAATGCAAAAAAAGATCCCATTGAAACTGACAGTACGATGATGATGATTCTTCTTCGGCTACTCATTTGGTTTTAGTTTTAATCTTCAATACTTATTCTTCCTTCCTGATATCCACTTTCTTTCGCGCAAGTTTCTTGCTGCGCTCTTTCTTTTTATCCTTCACTACTTTCTCTTTGAATCTTCCGTCATAGAATCCTTGCTGCAAAGCCAGTTTACGCTGTAACTTTTTTGCAACATTAAACGAGGACTCTCTTTTCTTTTTCCTTTTCATGGTCCGGTAACCGAATAAACCGTTGCGAATTTACAAATAGTAGTGATTGAGTTTACAACATCAGAATCTTGGTAGTGCCTGAGTATTTTTGTCCTGGCGAGTTTTGCGCCTTTGCGAGAGAAATAGTTTCATGCAAAGGCGCAAAGCTCGCAAAGATGAATGCTCAAAATTCAAAAGGCAGTATCAGCTTCTGAAACTACACTAAAATTTATCTTAAAAAACCCGAAAAACCTTATTGATATGGGTTTAAATAGGTTTTGCGTATCCGCGAAACTTTCTTATTTTTACGATGGTCAGACACCTATCATGATTCCGCTCATGCATCCTCTGATTTCGTTCTTCTGATCGTATCTTGTTTCATGTCTCACATTTCAAACCTAACTTGTTATGAAAGTATATGACGATAAACACATCAAGAACGTGGTGCTGGTTGGCGCCTCGAAATCCGGCAAAACAACATTGGCAGAAGCGATGCTGTTTGAAGCCGGACTCATCAACAGAAGGGGAACAGTAGAAGAAAAAAATACTGTTTCCGATAATCACGAAATAGAACATGAACGTGGAAGCTCCGTGTATGCAACTACAATGCATACGGAATGGAAAGACTACAAAATAAATATTATTGATACTCCCGGTCTCGATGACTTCATCGGTGAAGTGATTTCTTCGCTGCGAGTTGCCGACACTGCTTTAATGTTACTGAATGCAGAACACGGTGTTGAAGTAGGAACAGAACTCATCTGGAATTACGTTGAGAAATTCAAAAAGCCAATTGTCTTTGCAGTGAATCATCTTGATCACGGAAAATCAGATTTCGATACTACCGTTGAAGAAGCGAAGAGACGTTTTGGAAAAGCAATTACGTTGATGCAATATCCCGTGAAGCAAGGTGACGGTTTTGACAGCATCATCGATTTGCTGAAGATGACGATGTATAAATTTCCCGCTACGGGAGGCAAGCCACAGAAACTTCCGATTCCTGCTGATGAACAGGAGAAAGCAAATCAATTACATAATGAGTTGGTAGAGAAAGCTGCGGAAAATGATGAGAAGCTAATGGAAAAATTTTTCGAGAAAGGTTCACTCGATGAAGATGAGTTGCGCCAGGGATTAAAACTTGGCATGCTGCATCATGATGTGTATCCTGTTTTTTGTCTCTCTGCAAAAAAAGATATGGGAAGCGGACGGTTGATGGGATTCATCGATAACGTAGCTCCAAGTGCAACGGATCAGTTCAGTGAAGAATTAGCGAGTGGCGGAGAACTTGCTTGCGATCCGAAAGGTCCCGCTGCAATTTTTGTTTTCAAAACATTGATTGAACCACATCTTGGAAAACTTTCTTTCTTTAAAGTGATGAGCGGTGAAGTGAAAGCTGGAATGGATTTATACAATCCTATTACCCGAGGCACAGAACGACTCAACCAGTTGTTCATCATGGACGGAAAAAACAGGAATCCTGTTGAAAAATTTACAGCCGGTGATATTGGTGCAACATTAAAACTGAAAGACACGCAAACAAATCAAACCTTGTGTGCTCCCGGAAAAGACATTGAATTCGATCCGATTCATTTTCCTGAGTCACGTATTCGCACAGCCATCGTTGCGAAAAATAAAACGGATGATGAAAAACTCGGATCGGTGCTTGCTGAAATTCACCAGGAAGATCCAACGATTACAATTGAATATGCGCGTGAATTGAAACAAATCATTTTATCAGCGCAGGGAGAATTGCATCTTGCGATTACTAAGTGGAGACTGAATCACATTTATAAACTCGAAGTCGATTACATCAAACCGCGCATTCCGTATCGTGAAACCATTCAAAAATCTTCGCAGGCAAATTACAAACACAAAAAACAAAGCGGTGGTGCCGGACAGTTCGGAGAAGTGTATATGAAAATTGAACCATACTACGAAGGCATGGCTGAGCCAACGGGTGTAAGTATCCGTGACAAAGAGGTGATCGAGTTGGCGTGGGGCGGAAAACTTGTTTTCTATAATTGCATTGTGGGTGGCGTGATTGATCAGCGTTTTATTCCTTCGATACAAAAAGGTGTGATGGAAAAAATGCAGGAAGGTCCGATTACTGGATCGTTTGTACGTGATGTACGTGTGATCGTGTATGACGGAAAAATGCATCCTGTTGATTCGAATGACATCTCTTTCAAGATTGCCGGTATGATGGCTTTCAAAGAAGCGTTCCAGCAAGCTGATCCTAAAATTCTCGAACCGATTTATGAAATTGAAATTCTTGTTCCTGAAGAATTGATGGGTGATGTGGTGACTGATCTTCAGTCGAGACGCTCCATCATTCTCGGTATGGATTCAAAAGGAAGTTACCAGGTCATCAAAGCACGCACTCCGCTCGCTGAATTGGATAAGTACTCGACCTCTCTTCGTTCGATCACACAAGGCAGAGGAAACTACACCGGTAAGTTTGCAGAGTATGCAACTGTGCCGGGTGAGATTCAGAAAAAGTTAGCGGAGGAGTATAAAAAGGCGGAGGATCATTGAGTTAACGGCTGCCAGCCAGAAAAATTAGTCTTAATTATAATGCGAACATCAATGTCTTTTATTCCCTACATCTGATTTTGCGGATTCATATTCCTTGATATAAACCTGTTCCATTTTTACTTATTTAGTAATAATAGATTTTCTTCTACACTGCCATATGTGTAAGTTCAGTTACAAAAAGTCTAAATATAATAATTGCAATGAGCAAGTTAATGCCATGTATGCTATTAAAAGTTACGAAAATAAAGATTACGGTATTGGAAGAACTATTTATTTTGACAATAATTTGTTGGAAAGTGGCAATCCTTTTATAGACGCTTACGCAGAGAAGATATTGAATTCCTCAAATTTATTATCTCTAGGCCTGCTTTTACTAAGAGGTTCTATCGAAATTTATTTGAGAACTAATGATACAATAAAGGCGAAAAGGCTATTGAATCTTTTTATAACGATTAACACACTTGAAGAAGAAATTCGGCACGAACTTTCTACTATATATGCTCAAAATAATTGGATTAAAAAAGAAAATAAGTTAGACCATTTTTGGAAATTCTATGGAGAAAAAAACGAAGTCGGAGCGCGCAAGAGTGGTACAATCAAAGCGAAATTCATTTACAAGAAGAATTTTGAAATGGAAACTATTCCAATACACCATACTATTGTTGGAAAAAACATCAAAGATATTGGATGGCAATGTAAAATATACGCTGGCTTAAAAAATAGTGAGGGTTCGGAAGAGGAAGAAATTTATTCTTTATTATTCTTAGGATTAAATCTAGCTTATGAATTTATTGAGAATTATGAAAAAGAAAATGATAAGATTGTTTCTTCAAAACTGTTTTCATTCTTTGATACTTATAAAACAATCACAAATTCCATACGCTTTGAGGATAATTTAAGAGAAAGATTAGACGAATTATATGAAAGTTTAGAAGAAACAAAAATTAGCGATGGACGAAATGAAGATTGGTATATGTCAGAGGAGGATATTTTTAGAGAAGGATTTGATGGTGATATTGATGCATGGAATCATTACAATCAATAAAAATTCTATTCCCCGAAGAATTGATGGGTGATGTAGTCACTGATCTTCAATCAAGACGATCTATCATTCTAAGCATGGACTCAAAAGGAAATTACCTGGTGATCAAAGCACGCACTCCGCTTGCTGAACTCGACAAATATTCCACATCACTTCGCTCCATCACGCAGGGAAGAGGGAACTACACCGGTCAGTTTGCAGAGTATGCAACAGTGCCGGGGGAGATTCAGAAAAAATTGGCGGAAGAATATAAAACGGCAGAGGATCATTGAGTTTTAAAATTGTACGTTAACCATTATTGGTTATACGAAAGCCACTCGGATTTTTTGAGTGGCTTTTTTTATTTACATACGATTGATGAAGCTGGGTGTCGCTATTTAGATTTCTCCACACAATTAAACATCCAGTTTACTCCAAACTTATCCGTGCAACTGCCGAAGTAGGCTCCCCAAAACATGTCCTGTAAATCCATAGTAATTTTTCCACTTGAAGAAAGTGCGGTAAACAATTTTTTAGTTTCTGCTCTTGTATCAGGTTCAATGCTGATGTGAACATTGTTTCCAAAGTTCACATGAAAGCCCATTGTTTCCGGTGCGTCTGTTGCCATGAGCACATGTCCGCCTGTAATTGGCAGTTCAATGTGCATCACTAAATTTTTATCTCCTTCAGCCAATGGAGGCATTCCGTCTGTCGGAGGAATGTCGCTGAAGCGTGCTATTTCACCGCCGGAGAATTCTCCGCCAAAAACAGATTTGTAAAAATTAAACGCTTCTTCGGTGTTGCGCGGGAAGTTGAGGTAGGTGTTTGTTCGTGCCATTTTTATTGATTTTTTATTTGTTAATGATTATTTTTTATTTTTCGCAATAGGCATATCGCACTACGCAAATCGTTTTTTATTTCCAATTTAGAATTTCATCGATTGTTCCCTTTGTAACACTATGATAATTCGGCCTTGCCTTCGCGTAGATTTTTTTTGCAAGTGCTAGTCTGTCAGAAGTTTTTGCTAATGCTACATATAACGGTTTGCAGAATTTTCGTCTTCCGACATTCACCAAAAAATTTTCCAATGCCGGATAACCTGGTTCATATTTGCTTGCAATCACATGCTCAAGCCACACTGCAAGAATTTCAGCATTGCCGGAATTAGTAAAATGAAATGCACCATCCAACTCTCTCATTTGCGCTGTACTTTGCTCCGGCAATGAACGAATGAAACGCTGCCATTCATTGCTTGAATAATCTTTCGTGTTTAATTTTTTTGCTTCTACTCCCCTCTTCCATTCTTCAACAACTGCATCCACAGCATTGAAGCGCTCCGAAATAATCTTCGGACAATTATCCGGAAGTCCGGGAGTATAAATCCATTTTTCAATATCAATCTTCTTCGCTGCAGCAGTATCATCTTTGATCAAATCGTTTTTATACTCTGCCAGAAATTCTTCCGTTGTTATAGATTGAAATTTATGTTTTTGAAAATAATTTTTCAGGAAAACGTCAAACTTTTCGCGCCCGAATGTTTGTTCAATCAACAACAACAAGAAATGTCCTTTCTCGTATGCAACATCGTTCATGCCGTCATCAGGATCGCGACCTTCAAGTTTTAATTTAAGGTGTGTGTCAATACTTGTATCACCTAGTTCCTTGATCGTCTCTTTCAAATCTTCAAGACCAAGCAACCCTTGCATGTCTGCAAATGGTTTTCCGTAAATCGCTTCCATGATCCTGTTTTCAAAATAAACTGTAAACCCTTCGTTCATCCAGAAGTCGTTCCATGTTGCATTGGTTACAAGATTTCCGCTCCACGAATGTGCAAGTTCATGCGCAACCAAACTTACGAGTGAACGGTCGCCTGCTAAAATTGTCGGAGTGCAAAAAGTAAGTCTTGGATTTTCCATTCCGCCAAACGGAAAACTTGGTGGAAGAACAATAAGATCATACTGTCCCCATTCGTAAGGACCATAAAGCTTTTCAGCAGCGTCAACCATTTTTTCGAGATCAGCAAATTCGTACACTGCTTTATCTATCGTTGCTGGCTCTGCATAAATTCCTGTACGATTACTGATGGGTTTGAAAACAAAATCACCAACAGCTAGAGCGAGGAGATAAGCAGGAATCGGCTGCGGCATCTTGAAATGATATTCTCCATCTTTATTTATTGACTTGGGGTTCTCAGCACTCATGGCAGCCATCAACCCTTTCGGAACGTGAACAGTAGCAGAATATGTAAAGCGAATTCCCGGGCTATCCTGGCATGGAACCCATGTACGCGCAAGGATTGCCTGCGATTGCGTGAAAAGAAACGGAGCAGTTTTTCCGGCTGTCTGTTCTTTCGTAAGCCATTGTAACGCCCCCGCATCCGGACTTGTATGATAGAAGATGGAAACATTTTTTGTTCCCGGCTTCAGGTTTACAGTTAATGCTTTTCCTAAAAACGGAGTTGAATCTCCAAGAGAAAAGATTGCGGGTTCGTCTTTATCAAGAAGAATTTTTTCAATGGTGAGATCACGCGTATCGAGAATAATTTTATCTGCGTTATTTTTTGTCTCAATCTCGCAAGTTGCCTTTCCGGAAATTATTTTCTTGTCGAAGTCAACGGTGATATCAAGATCAAGATGTTTTACACGCGCTTCATCGGGGCGAGCGAAAGAATGTGGGTCTGTTTGCATGATTGTTTCATTTTTATTGGCTGAACCGGGCTTCTTTTGCTGGCAGGAATAAAAGAAAACGACAGCAGCGAGAGCAATTAAGCTCGTTGAGAACCTTATCATGATCCAAACTTACGTGAATTCCCTGAATTCATTACCTTTCAGAAAATGATTAACAATATTTTTTCTTCTGTGAATTAAAAATAATTTTGCAACCCACAATTGGACTCGTATCTGACGGCAGGAAGAGAATAGGAGTCTGTTAGTGTCTCAGTTCGACCTTTGCGGTCTTTGTGATTTTTTCTTTGTGCCCTTTGTGTTAAAAATTTAAACGCAAAGGGCACGAAGGATTTCACAAAGTTCACAAAGAGACATTAAATTGAGGTAGTACTAGAAGTCTAGATAACTTCTGAAAATGTATATGATTAATTGGTCTCGTAGTTCAACGGATAGAATAGAAGTTTCCTAAACTTTTGATGGCAGTTCGATTCTGCCCGAGACTACTCCTTATTTTTTGTTCCTGTGAAAAAAGTTTGAACAGGAACACCTTTCGTCAGCGTTTGGTAAACCACACAATATCTTTCTGTGAGTTTTGCAATGGTTTGAATTTGTTCAGGTGTTGCTTCGGAAACAAGATTAAAATAAAGACGAATTGCTTTGAATCCTACAAGTACTTCTTTTGAAACACCGAGCGTTCCGCGAAAATCCAGATCTCCTTCTGCTTTTACAATTCCTTCTTTTATTTCAATCCCGATGGAAGTAGATACTGCACGCAACGTAACTCCTGCGCAGGCAACCAGTGCTTCGAGCAATAAATCACCCGAACAAGCGAGCATGCCATCGCCTCCTGTTGCAGGATGAAGTCCGGCTTCTACGAGAGCTCTGCCTGTTTCAACTTTGCAGGAAATTCCTTCTCCAATATTGCCTTGCGCTTTTAATGTAATAGTTGCCGACTCAGGTTGCTCACGGTATTTTTCTTTCAGCGGAGCCTGAAGGCTTCTCAATTCATCTGAATTCATTTCTCAGTTTTTCCCGGTTAATGCTTTGACTTTCGTCTTGAATTCAAGTGACGCTATGGAAATTAATTTCATCTTACTAGTGTCACATGACCAATGTAGTCATGCGGCATTCCATTGTTGTCGCGTACATTAATCACGTATTCATACACATCATTCTGACACAGCGTACTATTTGAAAAATAAGTACCGTCCCATGACTGTTCTTTACTGTTGCTCTGATAAATTATTTTTCCCCACCGGTCTATGATCGACATCTTATAGTCTGTCCAGCCGATGCCCAAAGCAATAAATCCATCATTGATGCCATCACCGTTTGGAGTAAATGCATTAGGGATGTAAATGGTAAAACGATCGATCACAATTAACTTTCCATAGGTTATGTCAGTGCAGCCATGATTCGTACTCACAATTAACTTGATTTCATAAGTTCCTGTGTCTCGATAACGATGGGATGTATTTACAAACTTCTCAATCGGAGAGCCGTCACCGAAATCCCAATCGTACATGGTCGCTCCTGTACTTGTATTTAAAAATTCCACTTCGCCATTTTCAAGGAAAGTAATAACAGATGCTGATTGATTGAATCCGGCAACGGGATAAGGATGTACGGTAACCATCTCCTGGATAATCTGTTCATTGGAACAACCTTGCGGTGTGGTTACAACCAGGGAAACCGTGTAAGTTCCCGGAACTGTATAGTCGTGAGACGGATTCAGAGAACCATCAGAATAGAGATCACCAAAGTTCCAATGATAGGTGGATCCGGCAGGAGTTGCTGAGTAGTTAAGAAAATCAACATGTACAGGTGTACATCCCTGGATTGTCTTCGGAACGAAATTTACTTCCGGTAAAGGATTAACCGTCAGTGAAACCTGGTCACGCGCTGAAGGTGTACCACAACCATCATGAACGGTTACTATATATGTGGTGGTTGCAGTCGGAAAAACCCTGATTGAGTTTCCGGAAACGCCATGATCCCAGGTGTAAGTATAATTTCCATCTCCTCCGGAAGCAAGCGCTGACAAATTCGTAGAAGTTCCCGCGCAAATCGGATTTGCTCCGTTAGCGACAATTGCAAGTGGCGGACGAAGAGTTACAGTTACTGATTGTTGCGCAACAGTACAACCATTCATGTCTGTAGCTGTAACTGAATACGAAGTGGTGTTAACAGGATTTACATCCAGCAATGATGTTGTTGTTCCATTACTCCAGGCAAACGAGTACGGTGATGTTCCTCCGGAAGCATTTGCTGAGATCAATGTATTTTGTCCGATGCAGATAGTTGCTGCACCATTTGCTGCCAATGAAAGTGGTGTAGGCTCATTTACCGTGGCTGATGTATTTTGAGCACATCCGTTTCTGTCTGTCACAACTACAG
>JAYTXY010000140.1:0-2805 GCA_043742705.1 Bacteroidota bacterium | reverse complement strand
TTTCACGATGAATCGCGCAGGCAATACCCTCATCCGATTATGAAGGAGTTGATGGAAGAAACTTTTGGTGTGATGGTTTATCAGGAAGATGTAATTAAAGTTGCGCATCACTTTGCAGGACTTACTTTAACTGAAGCCGATATGCTTCGTCGTGGCATGAGCGGTAAATACAGAGGAAGAGATGAATTTGAAAAGGTGCGGGAAAGATTTTTAAGCAATTGTAAAGAGAAAAAATATGAAGATGCATTAACCAATGAAGTGTGGCGGCAGATTGAAAGCTTTGCCGGTTATGCTTTTTCAAAAGGTCACAGCGCATCGTATGCCGTGGAAAGTTACCAGTGCATGTTTTTGAAAACATACTTTCCGCTTGAATACATGGTAGCAGTAATAAATAATGGCGGAGGGTTTTACGGAATCGAATTTTATGTACATGAAACACGCATGTGTGGCGGGAAAATTCATGCGCCCGATATCAACCTCAGTGAAAAAATGACAGCCATTTACGGAACAGATGTTTACCTGGGCTTTAGCCTCCTTGCGGAGTTGGAACAACATACCAGCGAAGCAATTTTGGAAGAGCGAAATCGTAACGGAATCTTTTCTTCACTTGAAAATTTCATGAAACGTGTTTCCATTGCTGTGGAGCAACTTCGTATTCTCATCCGTATCGGTGCATTCCGTTTCACGGGACGAACGAAGAAGCAGTTGCTCTGGGACATTCACACCGTTATCGGTGCCAATAAAAAAACAGATGCACGAAAAGAATTGTTTGAAGTAAGTCACAAAAATTTTCAGTTGCCTGACTTACACAACGGAACGTTTGACAATGCTTTTGATGAAATTGAAATTCTTGGATTTCCATTGTGCTCTCCGTTTGATTTGCTAAAGGAAAATTTTTACCGCGAAGGGGAAAAGGCGCAAAGAGAGAAAATGAATTCCGAAAACTTAGCGCCTTTGCGTCTTGGCGGTGAAAAAACGGAAACTGTTTTTGTTGAGAATAGTGCTGAATTAAAAAATCGCCTCGGAAAAATTGTTTCTATCCTTGGTTACTCCGTTACGCGAAAAAATACAAGCACCAAAAAAGGAGACGCCATGGCGTTCGGGACTTTTCTTGACAGGGAAGGAAAATGGATTGATACAACTCATTTTCCGAATGTGCTGAAAAATTTTCCGTTCCGCGGAAAAGGCTGTTACCTGATCACTGGAAAAGTGGTGGAAGAATTTGGGTTTTACAGTTTGGATGTTACAGCGATGGAGAAGCTTGAGTTTCGTATTCGATATGAGGAAGAAAAAAGAGAGGGTGTGAAAATCTGAAAGTGGGAAAGTGGGAAAGTGAGAGAGAGGGAAAGTGTATTCACTGTTGACAATGGACTGTCGACCGTGGACAAAAATTACGCTTCAAGGAGCTCAATCAGGTCTGAAAAATCTTCCAGTCGTCTTACATTAGAAGGGAAAGGCAGATAGACGGAAACAACGCGTTGCCCTGAAACAAAAATTTTCTTGTCCTGGAATTCGCTTCCAAGCAACTGGACATATCCCAATGCATTCTCCGCAGAAGGATGTGTTGTCAAAGAAGTCAACAAGAAATCAGGATTCACTTTTTCAACCACCGTTTTCAAATCAAGGTATGGAACATTTTGACCCAGGTAAACGGTGCAGTGATTTCTTGATTTAATCAGGTAGTTGGCAAAAAGCAACGTCAACTCATGCAACTCGTGCTCAGGAAGGAAAAGCAAAAATTTCTTGCTTTCTGCCCGCTCTTCAGGGATTAATGCTTCTGTAGCGAGGATAATTTTTTTGCGAATGATATTCGATACGAGATGTTCGTTACCCGGGTTGATTGCTTTCGTAAGCCAAAGAATTCCGATTTTTTTCAGGAAAGGAACAATGATCTGACGCATTCCGTTTTCAAAACCATGTTCCCGGATGCACTCCGAAACAAGCATCTCAAATTTTTCCACGTCAAACTCGAGCATAGCAACAGTAAGCTCCGTAATGCGATGTTCGGTCGACTCTCCGCGTCTCGAAATAGCCATGATGTTATCAACCATCTCCTCGTAACTCATCTGCGAGATCTTGGAAATGCGGTAACGATGCTTGCAGAGATAGGCTACGTTCAGAAGAAGGCGAACGTCTTCGTCATTGTAATAGCGGATGTTTGTGGGCGTTCGCTTGGGCTGTATGATCTTGTAACGTTGCTCCCAGACACGGATCGTATGTGCCTTGATGCCGGATAGTTCTTCAAGATCTTTTATTTGGTAGGTGCCCACTATGATTTTTTTAAAACGATGCAAAGTATATATAAACGAGAGGTAAGGCAGAAACGTTTCAGGAAAGATTTCAACAGGCAAAATCTTAAAAAAGTTGATGAACGAAGGAGGAAGAAAGTGAGAAAGTGTGAGAGTGTGAGAGTGTGAAGGTGTGAAGTTTTTCATAAATTTACAGTACGTATTGAATTGAAGAATAAAATCTATTGTGAATGAAAAAACCACTACTCGTTACATGCTGTATTTTATTTTTGCTTACAGAATTCTCCGTTGCACAAACATCTGAATGGGCATTTACAATGAACTTACCGCAACGTTCGGAAGCAGCCGCTGTAAAACAAGACCAGTCGAAAAATTTTTACGTTGCTTCCTTTACCAAATCTACTACAGCTAACCACAGCAGTCAATTAGGAAAAAGAAGATCAAACTCTTGTCCTGATTTTAACGATAAATCATTTTAGATTATTGCAGGTATTTTAATTTACCTTTTCGCCGGGATTAGTCGGAAATTAATGAAGGTAATTTTGAAGTGGTGTCA
>JAYTXY010000139.1:0-5122 GCA_043742705.1 Bacteroidota bacterium | reverse complement strand
GGTGTCAAAAGTTTTTCAGCTCCTTTCAATGTCAGCACGGCAAGCGGAAGTTTTGATTCAATGGCAAGACGAAATGCTCCGTCATGAAAATTAATGAGTGGCTGATCAGTCCTGTTACGCGTTCCTTCCGGACAAATGAAAACAGAAATTCCTTCCTTCAGTGTGTTCATCATGTTCTCAATACTTTTGATACGTGCTGTTTTGTCTTTCCTGTCCACACTGATGTATAACCTTTTAATCACATAGCCAAGCAATGGAATTTTTGTCAACTCAACTTTCGCCAAAAATCGCAACGAGTTTTTACAGGAAAGCGCATACGCAGGAATGTCAAGCTGGGAGCGGTGATTGGCGATGAACACATACGTTTGTTTCGGGTCAATAAATTCTTTGTTCCTGATTTTTGCACGAATCAGGAAAACAGTGAACAATGTTTTTGCCCAAAGTCGCGAAAGACCATGAGCAACATGAGGAGCCTTCTCTTCAGTGTAAAAAGTGAAGATGAGAAAGTAGACAGGAACAAAAATAAAAAATGTAAGGATGAACATAGTTCCTGCAAAAAGTGTAAACAGGATTTTAAAAAAGCGGAGGATAAAATTCATTGGTGAGTTCAGGTTCTGAATGAAGGGCAAACATACTAATTCCTGAAAATAAATTTTATTTCGTTTTCACCTTTTCCCATTTTTTAATTTGCCAGTTGATCAATCCCGTGCAGATGTGATTTTGATTTGTGTCGTAAACATCCACGTTTACTTCTGTAAAAATACTGTCACCATTTTTCAGAGGAAGAAAAATGCGTTCATTCATCCATTCTTTCTTTAATGTCAGTGTAACGAATACATCTGCTTTCGCCTGGTAATGATAAGTCATTGAAATGTTTTTCATGATCAGGCGATAATCATCACTGGCAAGATTCAGCATCAGCGTAATTCCGGAAGCATATTCAGCCAGTGTTGCCAAAGCACAAGCGTGAATACCATTGATGTGATTAAGGTTTTTTCGTTTGTAAGGAAGAATGATTTTGAAACCGTCATCGTAGATTTCCCGGATCAATAATCCATGAGGTTTATTAAAAGGGATTGTCCGGTGCAATAAAAAATTCAGCAGTCTCAGGTACAACTTCGAATGCCTTGCCTTCTCTATCAGAGCCAGTAATCTCTTCATCTGACTTTAGTTTATTAGTTTAATAGTTGATTGGTTCATTAGTAGGGTTGCTTATTGATCGTTTACCAATGAACTAATCAACTAATGAACAACAATCCATTAACTTTTGACAGTAGAACTAAATTCACGATACGCATCGTCAAATTCTAAAATAAAATCTTCCACAATCTGCTTCACCGGTTTTATTTCGTCAATCATTTCAACCGATTGTCCTGCGCACCAAAGTGTGTTGTGAGTTCCTGGTTTCACAGCTTGTTCCAGCCATTTCATCCCGCGAACCTGTACCAGCATTTTGAAATATTTTTTCGTCCGCGGATTTTTGCTCATCCACCGTTCGAAAGAATTTTGATGATAGCCAATCTTTTTTGCATACGGAGTGTCGATGATTGTACATGGAGTTCCGCTGATTCTGTCAGTCATTACAATATCATCCATTCCCGAGTGAAGAATAGCCTCTTTGTAATCGTTGGGAACGGTTGCTTCTGTTGTTGCAATAAAGCGTGTTCCAACATAAGCAGCCGAAGCTCCTGCAGCGAGAACGCTGAGAATGGCTCCACCGTGTGCGATTCCACCGGCAGCAAGAATTGGTTTGTCGGAAAAATTTTTCTTCAGCGCTTCAACCAACAGCATCAAAGGAAATGGTCCTGCATGTCCGCCCGCGCCTTGTCCCACAGCGATGAATCCGTCACACCCGTTGTCGTTCGATTTTTTTGCATGCGTGAGATTTGTTACATCGCAAAAAACTTTTCCGCCATAACTCTGAGCTGCATCACTGGTTGGTCGAGGGTTTCCAAGTGAAGTGATGTAAACAGGAACTTTGTTTGCAACACAAACAGCGAGATGTTTTTCAAAGAGTGGATTTGTTTTCTGAACGATCAGGTTTACTCCGTAAGTTCCGGGCTTTCCTTGCTGAAGGCTGAGTTGATGATTGAGATTTTTTAAAACACTGTCAAGCGTTTTTTCATCTCGGTAATTGAGAGACGGAAAACATCCCATGATCCCTGCTTGCATAGCTTCTTTCAGCATTTCTTCATTGCTGACTAAAAACATCGGAGCCATAACGAGCGGAAACCGGATGTTAAGCAGGCGTGTCAATTCATTTTGTACAGTCATAAAAGGGAACTAAGTTCCAAAGCTATGAAAGTTCAACGGGTTTGTTGAAATGTCCGGAATAAAAAAATGAATTTTTAGTTTTTCATTTCTAAAAATCTACTATTTTGGCAACGAGGGATTGAAGGATATTGAGTCATTGACGATTGATTCATTTTCGTATTGTTTCGTCCATTCAGTTATTGATCTTATAAGGATCAATTGACAATGTTGCACTCGTCAATGAACAAATTAATTTGAATGATTACACGAATTTTTGATATACCTGAAAGGCAGTTAACCGACTTTCCGAAAAGTGATGCATTGTCCGGAAAGGAGAATGGCGTCTGGAAATCTTACAGCACCACAGATTTCATTCACACGATGAATGATGTGAGTTACGGATTGTTGGAACTGGGCTTGAAACGAGAAGACAAAGTTGCATTGATCTGCAATAACCGCCCGGAATGGAATTTCATTGACTTCGGTATGCTGCAGGTTGGTGTGGTGAACGTTCCTGTTTACCTGACACTCAGCGAAAGCGAGTTTAAATTTATTTTGAATGATGCAGGAGTGAAGTATGTTTTTGTATCAGATGGAAATCTGTATCAGAAAATTCAAAATATTCGCAAAGACATTCCTACGCTGATTGAAATTTATACAGTCAACAAAGTAAACGGAGCAAAGCATTGGTCTGAAATTACAGCACTTGGCGCTGCGCATCGTGATGAAAAAAAACTTCAGCAGATCAAAAATGAAATCAAGCCGACTGATCTTGCCACTATCCTTTACACATCCGGAACAACAGGAAATCCGAAAGGTGTCATGCTCTCACATAATAACATTGTGAGCAATGTACTTGCAACACAGCATTTGCTTCCGTTTGATTATCGTGGAAGAACATTGAGTTTTCTTCCGCTGTGTCATTCGTATGAACGGATGCTTACGTATCTCTACATGTATTCAGGTGTTTCGATATTTTATGCTGAAAGCATGGACAAGTTGATGGAACACTTCAAGGAAATTAAACCTGATGGTTTTTCTACAGTTCCTCGTCTCCTTGAAAAAGTGTACGATCGCATTGTTGAAAAAGGAAAAGAGCTGACAGGAATAAAGAAGGGATTATTTTTCTGGGCATTGAATTTAGGATTGCGTTACGAACTGAACGGAGCAAACGGCTGGTGGTACGAATTGCAACTGAAGATTGCGAACAAACTCATCTTCAGCAAATGGCGCGAAGCATTGGGCGGAAATGTTGGCGTGATTGTTTCCGGCGGAGCTTCACTTCAGCCAAGACTGGCAAGAGTTTTCTGGGCGGCAAACATTCGTGTGCTCGAAGGATATGGTTTGACGGAAACATCACCGGTGATTGCCGTCAATAATTTTGAACCCGACAGCGTTATGTTTGGAACAGTCGGACCTGTGATCAGCAAAGTCACTGTGAAAATTGCTGATGACGGAGAAATTCTTTGCAAAGGTCCGAATGTAATGCTTGGTTATTTCAAGCGTCCTGATCTTACAGCAGAAGTAATTGATAAGGACGGTTGGTTTCATACAGGAGACATAGGAATACTTGTAAGAAACGGAATGTTGCAAATCACCGATCGCAAAAAGGAAATGTTCAAGACGTCCGGTGGTAAATACATTGCTCCGCAAGCCATCGAAAATAAATTCAAAGAATCATTGTTTATTGAACAGGTAATGGTGATTGGAGAGAATAAAAAATTTCCTGCTGCATTGATCATTCCTTCTTTTTCGCATTTGAAAAAATGGTGTGAAACAAAAGGAGTCAGTTATACAACCGATGAAGAAATGATCAGGAATCCTGAGATCATTGAACGTGTCAGAAAAGAAGTAACGGAGTTTAATAAAGATTTTGGACAAACGGAACGCATTAAAAAATTTGAACTGCTCTCCAAAGAATGGACTGTTGACAGCGGTGAGTTAACTCCGACATTGAAGCTGAAACGGAAAATAATCATGGAGAGGTGTAAGGGATTGGTGGAGAAAATTTATACCGAAAGTTAGCAGTTTGCAATTGGCAGTTTGCAAATTGCCAATTGCGAATTATTATCCTGAAAGTTAAAAATTTAATTTGATGATCAAACGTTCAATTAACAAAGTAGCTGTCCTTGGCAGCGGAATCATGGGAAGCCGCATTGCATGCCACTTTGCAAATGCAGGAGTGAATGTGTTGCTGTTGGACATTGTGCCGAAAGAGCTTACGGAAGAGGAAAAGAAAAAGGAGTTTACATTGGATTTCCCTGTCGTCAAAAACAGAATTGTCAATTCAGCATTTCAAAATACATTGAAGTCCAATCCTGCACCGTTGTATAAAAAATCTTTTGCATCAAGAATAAAGACAGGGAATTTTTCTGATAACATGAAGGATATTTCTTCCAGTGACTGGATTATTGAAGTGGTGGTGGAAAATCTTGACATCAAGAAAAAAGTTTTTGATGAAGTGGAGAAATACAGAACTCCGGGAACGTTGATTACATCGAACACATCCGGAATTCCTATTCACCTGATGACAGAAGGAAGAAGTGAGGATTTTCAAAAAAACTTTTGCGGAACGCATTTTTTTAATCCGCCTCGTTATCTCAAGCTGCTGGAAGTTATACCTACTTCAAAAACAAACCCGGACGTTGTCGATTTTCTGCTAAGCTATGGAGACATGTTTCTCGGAAAGACAACAGTATTGTGTAAAGACACGCCTGCCTTCATTGCAAACAGGATCGGAATTTTTTCCATCATGTCATTGTTTCATCTCGTTGATAAGATGGGGTTAACAGTGGATGAGGTTGACAAACTTACAGGACCTGTCCTCGGAAGACCAAAATCTGCAACCTTCAGAACATGCGATGTGGTT
>JAYTXY010000138.1:0-2811 GCA_043742705.1 Bacteroidota bacterium | reverse complement strand
ATGCTGAAATTCGCAAGCCAAACATAAACATCGCATTACTGTGCTCTACCTTTGTAAAATCCTGTCCACGGAGTACTGATATCATCCGTTTCAAAAATTTTTTCTCCCCAGCGATTAAAAATTTTAAGGTTGAAGGATGTCACGTTGATTCCCGATGCAAAAAAGAAATCATTTCTTCCGTCACCGTTTGGTGTAAATGCGCTCGGAAGAACAACGTCATCCAAACATTCTTCTTTCACAACAATGGTATCTGTACTCACACAGCCAAGTGAATTTGCTATTGTAACCCAGTATGTACCCGGACTATCTATCGTCAACGAAGAAAGCGTTGAGCCATCCTGCCAGAGATAGCTTTGATAATTTCCGGTTGAAAGCGTCAACTGGTTACCTGTACAAATGGTTGTATTATCTCCCAACGAAAAAGAAAAACTTCCGTAATCACCGATATGAACATCCTGGCTTTTTGTACAGCTGTTTGAATCAGTCACTGTAATTGTATAATCACCGCTGACCAAAGATGAGATAATAGACGAATTGATGATTCCGGGATTCCACTGGTAAGTGAATGGAGATGTTCCGCTAATAACATTTACATATGCTAAACCAACTCCTCTGTCGCAGGTATCTGAAAAAAATACCGGACTTATGATTACGCCGGGCTGTAAGATGATTGTTGCTGTGTCTTTGTCAACGCATCCTGAGGAGTCAGTAATTGTGACGATGTAACTTCCGCTTCCAAGATTGTTTGCAGTATTGTTTCCACTTACACTCGGTGTCCAGCTGTAACTGTAAGGCAATGTTCCGCCAACAGGAGTTGCAATTGCCTTTCCATTGTTCAACCCACATGTTGCCTGCTGAACAGCAAGCGAAGAAGAAAATGGCAACGGTGATGTAATGTTAAAGTTATCGATGACTGAGCATCCTTTAGAATCGGTCACTGTAACCGAATAATTTCCGGGGGCGAGACCACTTGTCGTTGGAAAATCTCCCGTTCCTGATGACCAGTTGTAATGATAAGCCGGAGTTCCGCCATTCACGGCTTCTGATGCAGCACCATTATTCAAACCACAATGCGCTTCAACAATTGCGAGACTATGATTAATCTGTGTAGGCTGATTAATGGTCACTGTATTTGTATCAGGACAAACATTGCTACCTGTCACATAAAAACTATAGGTTCCCGAAGGCAAACCTGTTGCAGTAATCGCTGATTGAACCGGAGTTGTATTCCAGTGATAAGAAAAACCACTTCCACCTCCTGAAAGCTGGATGGTTGCTGAACCATCACTTCCGCCAAAGCAACTTACATCTGTTGCAACGGCAGTTGCATTCATAATGTTAACAATTTGAAAAGTCGATGTAAGCGCACTGCAAGTATTGGATGCTGATAAGGTCACGTTGTAAGATCCCGGAGCACTGAACGTATGCGAAGCATTTTGCGTTGTCACTAAGTTGCTTCCACCTGAACCGGGATCACCAAAATTCCAGTTCCATGTATTCGGACACATTCCCGTATGATCAGTGAAACTAACTGTATTGGTAGAACTACATGAAAAAGTAAATGAAGGAGTTGCAGGAGGAGCTTCCCTGATTGTCACATCATCGAAAGCAAGTCCGTCAAAATCATTCTGCTGTGTACCTGCTCCAAACGTGAATCGAAACAATACTCCCGGCTGACCCGCTAAATAAGGCATGCAATGTTTTGCGATTACCCATCCATTGCTTCCGGTAGAAGACGATGTTGAACCTGACCATCCATCACGAACAGTTGCAAGCGTTGTCAAATAGTTTATCGGAGTATAGTTAAACCAGTTTGAATCGATGCAATTAACAGGATCATTGAATGCTCCGACATTCACCCAGTTCGTGCCGTTGTCAATTGAATACTGAAGATTGCCGCCATCGAATCGTCTTTCTGTTTCCCAAAATATTTTAAAGGAGATGTAAGGATGAACGAGCGAACTGAAATCGAAACATGGGCTTTGAACCCATGACCGTTCACCAAAATTGTAAAATGGAGTCGTAAGTCCTCCGGTGATCCAGCATTTTGCTCCGGTTCCGGCAGCGTTGATGATTGGTTTCGTTGGAGCTCCCCAAGCCCAATCATTGTTTACTCCACCCGAAAACCAGCCACCCTGGCTTGCTTCAAAACTTTCATTGTATGGAAAGGATGCAATGGAAGGTAAGCATTGCGCTTTCGACACAAACGGACAAATAAACACACTGGCAACAAAAATCGTTACCAATGCGCAATTGAATGTTCTAAAAATCCTGATTCGCAGCTTTCTCAACAGGTAACAAAGATAACCCAGAAACTCTGATGGCAAAAGCGGGAACCGCGATTGAACGTTAAATTAATAATCAACCCTAAGCTCCTAAAACAGCTTCGCCTTGAATAGTGACACAATTTGAACGCTCTTGGAGAACTTTGTGTAAACCTTTGCGTCCTTTGTGTTTAAATTTTTAACACAAAGAGCACGAAGGCGAAACTGAGTCATTACCACATCTGGCTATAGCTTTGTTTGCGTTCAATATTCGCCTATCTTTGATAGAATAATTAAATTAAAAACAACGCAGTAATGAAAAAAGGTAAAGTAAAATTTTACAACTACTCAAAGGGATTTGGTTTCATTTGTGATGATGAAACAGGAGAAGACATCTTTGTACATGCAACAGGATTAAAAGAAGAAATCCGCGATGGTGATGCAGTCACTTTCGAAGTTGCTCAAGGAAAAAGAGGTTTAAATGCAGTGAACGTTCAACGCGCAGCATAAATCTGCCAAGGCAGAAATTTTATCACTCCCGAAAATC
>JAYTXY010000137.1:0-9003 GCA_043742705.1 Bacteroidota bacterium | reverse complement strand
AAATAATAAAACCGACTCTTGAAAATGAATGCTGATGCATGTGAACTCAAACAAGTTGTTGGTGAAGAGGAAAAAATAACTCGTACTTTTGCGTCATGCTTGCTATCGGAGAAACATTGGTATCAGAAGACATCATCGAAAAAAAATTTGTGTGCGACCTGCATGCATGCAAAGGCGCATGTTGTGTAAAAGGTGATTATGGTGCTCCGCTTGAGCCGGAAGAGCTTCCTGTGTTCGACAGGATTTACGAAACGGTAAAACCATACCTCTCTGAAAAGGGGATCAACGCCATTGAGAAGCAAGGGAAATACCTGGAGTATGAAACGGGAGAATGGGTGACACCACTCATCAGCGGTCGCGAATGTGCATATACAGTCTTTGAAGAAGGTGTTGCAAAATGCGGGATTGAAAAGGCATATTATGATGGTAAGATTGATTTTAAAAAACCCGTCTCTTGTCATTTGTACCCGATTCGTATCAACAAAATGAAAAATACAGTGGAGGCAGTGAATTATGATCGCTGGAGTATTTGTAAGCCTGCCTGTAAACTGGGAGACTCTCTCAAAGTTCCTTTGTATAAATTTTTAAAAGAAGCGTTGGTGCGGAAATACGGTGAAAAATGGTACAAGCAATTGGAACTTGTTGCAACACATTCCGTGAAGTAACCTTTTTTTTATTTTTTCACGTTACTGACACAGCAGTTAGTAATTGAGGCTAACATTCCAAACAAATGTTTTGAACAAATGGTGTTCATATCCCCGCAATGCATTGACAGCATGGTGCTTTAGACGGTTACGTTTTGCACTCGATTTTTTTTGAACAAATCGTGTTCATAATTACAACACATTTTTTCTGAAAACCCTTGCAGAGTTTTTTTTTGTTTCGAATTTTTGTTGACGTAAAGGGAAGATTTTTAGTCTCAGTAATTCACAAATAACGTAGGAATTTTAATCAACTAAATTCCTCTTGTTCTGGAAAAGTAAAAAAATTCAGTTCGGGAGGAAGTGGGAATCTTCACCTCTAACCAAAACACTTAAACACTTTAATATATTATGGAAATACTTTTAGAAGAAAACAAAGAGCGGTTTGTGCTTTTTCCGATCAAACACCCGAGAATCTGGGACATGTATAAAAAGACAGAACAAAGCTTCTGGACGGCAGAAGAAGTGGATCTTCACGATGACTTAAAAGATTGGGCAAAATTAAATGATGGAGAACGTCATTTTATTAAACATGTGCTTGCCTTTTTCGCGGCCAGTGACGGTATCGTGAATGAAAACCTGGCGATCAATTTCATGAATGAAGTTCAGTTACCGGAAGCACGTTGCTTCTATGGTTTCCAGATCATGATGGAAAACATTCACAGCGAAATGTATTCTCTGCTTATTGATACCTATATAAAGGACGGAGCAGAAAAGAAAATGCTTTTTAACGCAATCGAAACAGTTCCTTGCGTGAAGAAGAAAGCAGATTGGGCATTGCGCTGGATACAAAATGGCTCGTTTGCTGAACGTCTTGTTGCTTTTGCTGCAGTTGAGGGAATTTTCTTCAGCGGATCTTTCTGCAGCATTTTCTGGTTGAAGAAACGCGGTCTCATGAAAGGGCTCAGCAAATCCAACGAATTCATTTCACGTGATGAGGGAATGCATTGTGATTTCGCATGTCTCCTTTATAGCATGCTGAATGAAAAATTACCGGTAGAGCAAATCCATGCGATCATTAAAGATGCAGTAGAAAATGAACATGAGTTTGTGACGGATGCATTACCGGTTTCTTTGATCGGAATGAATTCCAAGCTCATGTGTCAGTACATTGAATTTGTGGCAGACCGTTTACTCGAAGCACTTGGGTATCCTAAAATATACAACTCAACCAATCCGTTTGACTTCATGGAGCAAATTTCGTTGCAAGGCAAAACGAATTTCTTTGAACAACGTGTAAGCGAATACAAGAAAGCATCCGTTGGTCAGACGAAAGAGGATAAGGAGTTTAAGATGGATGAAGATTTTTGATTTTGAGATTTGCGTATTGCGATATGCGAATTTTAAAATTCTCTTTTAAATAATTAATACCCTTAACATTTTCTGTCGCAATACGCACATCGCAATACGCAAATCGAATAAAGAACACACAACACATAATACACAACACACATGTTTGTAATCAAAAGAGACGGAAGAAAAGAATCGGTGAAATTTGACAAAGTCACCGCACGCATTCAAAAACTTGCGTATGGACTGACGGATCATGTGGACACGTTCAGCGTGGCGCAGAAAGTCATCGAAGGAATCTACGATGGCGTTACGTCTTCTGAACTCGACAACCTTGCAGCCGAAATCGCTGCTTCGATGACTACGAAGCATCCTGATTTCGCTGTGCTTGCCGCGCGTATTGCCGTGAGCAACCTGCACAAGAACACGAAGAAGTCGTTCAGCGAAACGATGAAGGATCTTTACGAATACATTGATCCTAAAACTGGAAAGAATGCTCCGCTGCTTGCGGAAGATGTATTTGATATCATCTGGAAAAATAAGGATGTACTCGACAGTACGATTATTTACGATCGCGATTTCGGCTACGATTATTTCGGTTTCAAAACTCTTGAGAAAAGTTATTTACTGAAGATCAACGCCAAAGTAGCGGAGCGTCCGCAACACATGATCATGCGTGTTGCTGTCGGCATTCACAAGGAAGATATTGACTCTATTGTTGAAACTTACAATCTCATGAGTGAGCGCTGGTTCACGCATGCAACGCCTACACTTTTCAATGCAGGAACTCCGAAGCCGCAACTTTCATCATGCTTCTTATTACAAATGCAGGATGACAGCATTGATGGTATTTATAACACATTGAAAAACTGCGCGAAGATTTCTCAAAGTGCAGGAGGAATTGGACTCAGCATTCATAACATTCGCGCAACAGGTTCTTACATCCGCGGAACAAACGGAACATCGAACGGCATCGTTCCGATGCTGCGTGTATTCAACGATACAGCCCGTTACGTTGATCAGGGCGGAGGAAAACGCAAGGGTTCATTCGCTATTTACATTGAGCCATGGCACTCTGATGTTTTTGATTTTCTCGAACTGAAGAAAAATCATGGCAAAGAAGAATTACGTGCTCGTGATTTGTTCTACGCACTCTGGATTTCAGATTTATTTATGAGACGTGTGGAAGAAGACGGTCAGTGGAGTTTGTTCTGTCCGAACGAAGCACCCGGACTTGCCGATTGTTACGGAAAAGAATTCGAAGCATTGTATACTCGTTACGAGCAGGAAGGTCGCGCACGCAAAACGGTAAAAGCACAGGAACTTTGGTTTGCAATTCTCGAATCCCAGATTGAAACGGGAACTCCTTACATGTTGTACAAAGATGCCTGCAACGAAAAGAGCAACCAGAAAAATTTAGGAACAATTAAGAGCAGTAATCTCTGCACAGAGATTGTTGAATACACAGCTCCGGATGAAATCGCAGTATGTAACCTCGCATCCATTGCATTACCTCGTTTTGTCATCAACGGACAATTCGATCATAAAAAATTGTTCGATATCACGTATGTGATCACGAAGAACCTCAACAAAGTAATTGACATTAATTATTATCCTGTTGAAGCCGCACGCAAGAGCAACATGCGTCATCGCCCGATTGGTATTGGCGTACAGGGTTTGGCAGATGCATTCATTTTGATGCGCATGCCATTCGACAGCGAAGAAGCGCGTAAACTGAATACTGAAATTCACGAGACGATTTACTATGCTGCGATGACTGCAAGTAAAGATCTTGCGATAAAAGACGGAGCATATGAAACCTACGAAGGTTCTCCGGTGAGCCAGGGAATTTTTCAGTACGACATGTGGAACGTGACGCCAAGCAACCGCTGGGAGTGGGATGTATTAAAAGAAGAAGTGAAAAAGCACGGGGTGCGGAATTCATTGTTGCTTGCACCGATGCCGACAGCAAGTACATCACAGATTCTTGGTAACAACGAATGTTTCGAACCATACACTAGCAATATTTATTCACGCAGAGTATTGAGCGGTGAGTTCACAATTGTGAACAAACATCTGCTGAAAGACCTGATGAAACTTGGTTTGTGGAACGACAACATGAAAAATAAAATCATTGCTGCCAACGGATCCATTCAAAACATTCCTGAGATTCCGGAAGACATCAAGGAGATTTACAAAACTGTTTGGGAAATTAAACAACGTTCAATCATCGACATGGCTGCTGACCGCGGTGCCTATATCTGTCAGAGCCAGTCATTGAATTTATTTATACAAGACGCCAACTTCGCAAAACTTACTTCCATGCATTTCTATGCATGGAAGAAAGGATTAAAGACGGGCATGTATTACCTGCGTACTAAATCTGCAGTGGATGCAATCAAGTTTACCATCGACACCAGCATGATGAAACAAACCTTGGAAGCAGAAGCAGCGGTTAACGCAGCAGAAGTTGCAGTTGCATCAGCAGCGGCTGCCGTGGCAGGAGTTGAAAACAACCACATGAACGGAAATGCCATCACCAAGCAGGAAGCATTCGACCAGATGGCTTGCTCGCTGGATGATCCGGATAGTTGTATTGCTTGCGGAAGTTGATTTGAAAGAAGAAGAATTAATAAAATAAACTCCCTTACGATTTTTCGTAAGGGAGTTTTCATTTTACCTCAGCCATTCATCGAAAATTATGAATTATTTTTTTATCTCAATCAAAGCAAAATAATCAGCAGCAGAATGATTATAATCGCAGCTCCTGAAAGATAGATGGTCACACCGTTTTGTTTTTTAAGTTGCTCTTTGATACCAAGCACTTCCTTTTTTAAATCCTGTTTCTGTTCAACCGTCATATCACTCTTATCCATCTTCCTGATTTCTTTTAAACGAGTGACTAAAAGTTTAACTTCTGCTTTACTTAATTTCTTTTCCTTAGCGAGAGTAGTTGTTGAAGTCGTAGTCTCTTTATTCTCTGTTTCTTTTGCGAAAACAACAGATGTATTCATTGCGATTGTCGCAAAGAATAGCAATACGATTATTTTTTTCATGTGATTTATTTTTTTTGAAGAGGAGTAACATTCATTTCAGAACAAGTTGAATCAAATATTTTTTCCCCTGATGACCCGCAACAGCAAAGAAACAATGGCGAGAACGAGTAACAGGTGAATGAGTCCGCCTGCATTGTAGCTGACAACTCCGATTAACCATGCGAGGATCAGGATTATTGCGATGATATAGAGAAGATTGTTCATACTGATTTTTTTAATCAAGTGGGGAAACTATCCTGCCAAGTCAGAATGATAAAAATTTAGAAGCAGTACAAGGAAAAGCAGGAGCGAGTGTGGAAAGAATACCACAACGCGATGATTATTTCCCATCTGTTCGGAAATTTTTTTACCTTTTAAAAGGACGGATGATAAGACGAATTGCGCGGTCATAACTGAAATAATTCCAGATCCAGTTGATCAGCACAACAATTTTATTCCTGTAACCTACCAATAAAATCAGGTGAACGAATAGCCATGTAAACCAGGCAAAGATTCCCTGGAACTTCCAGTACTTTAAATCAACGACCGCTTTGTTTCGCCCGATCGTTGCCATCGTTCCTTTGTCGAAATAAACAAACGGTTTCCATGCTGAGCCGGAATTTTTATTCAGGTTCATGGCAAGATTTTTTCCATGCTGTATGGCAACAGGGGCCATCATCGGATCTGGTTTCCGGGTTTCTGTTTGCATTGAAGCAACATCACCAATGGCAAAAATATTTTTATAATCATTCACACGATTGAATGAATCAACCAACAACCTGTTTCCTTTCACTAGTGATTCGTTTTTGATTCCCGGCAATGTTCTTCCTTTTACACCGGCTGTCCATATCACAGAGCGTGAGAAAATTTTTTCTCCGTTGCTTAAAGAAACTATTGTTCCGTCAAAATCTTTTACGCTCGTGTTGAGCATAACGTGGACACCAAATTTTTCAAGAAATTTTTTTGCCTTCAAAGATGATTGTTCAGACATGGAAGCAAGCAGTTTTCCGGAAGCTTCGATGATTGTAATACGCATCAGCGACAAATCAAGTTCTGGATAGTCGTTCGGCAAAACATGTTTTTTCAGTTCAGCAACAGCACCTGAAACTTCCACACCTGTAGGACCGCCACCGACAATCACAATGTTCATCAGACTTTTTTTCTCCTCATCAGTCGATTCCAAAATCGCTTGCTCAAAATTCTGAAGAAGAAAACTCCGGATATCCAGCGCATCTGTAATACTCTTTAAAGCGAGACAATTCTTTTCGAGATTTTCCTGTCCAAAAAAATTTGTTGTCGAACCGGTTGCAACAATCAGGTAATCATATTCCATTTCACCGATCGAAGTCAGCAGGACATTTTTATCGGGAACAATTTCAAACACTTTCGCAACGCGGAAAAAGATATTTCTTTTCTTATGAAATATTTTTCTCACAGGGTAAGCAACAGAATCAGGTTCCAATCCACCCGTTGCAACCTGGTACAGCAACGGTTGAAATGTATGGTAGTTATGCTCGTCAAGAACGATGAGCTGAAACTTTTTGGTATCCAATTTTTTTGCAAACTCAATTCCTCCGAATCCTCCTCCGATGAGAATTATTTTTTTCAACGTTGTTTCAGGAAAAGAAATCTTCATGATTGGAAAATAATGACAAAGTAAAGGAAGAAAAGAGGATTCCATCTTTTATCCCGGAGAATTAAATTTACGTTTCGTAATTTTGAGGAAATAAAATAACGCCATGAAAAAGAAATTCAATTTTCTGTATTTGATCCTGTTGGTTTTTGTCTTTGCAAATGCAGGTTGCAAGAAAGATTCAACTGATAACGGGACTTCCGGGAGTCCGGGAACCAACGAAGTGTGGATGAAAAATACCTCCTTCACACCATCAGCGATATCAATTGCCGTAAATACAACGATTACCTGGACCAACAAAGACGGAATGACGCATACGGTCACCGATAATGGTGGCTCTTTTAACAGCGGCAACATCGGCAACGGTGGAACCTTCAGTCACCAGTATACAACGGTTGGCACATTTCCGTATCACTGCGCCATTCATTCAGGTATGACCGGAACGGTGACTGTACACTAAACAGGCAGCCGAAATTTTTTCACTTAATTTTCGCAATAGCGCAATGGATAGCGTTTTCAGAGGATTTTTATTCAATCCGTTACAATTGAATTATTAATTTTGCCGGTATGAAAGTTCAGTACAAAGTATTGATTGGTTTACTGCTTTGGGTTTATAGTGGAAGTTCCTCTTTTGCACAGGGTGAATTGTGGGGCATGATAGAAGACGGAGGAACATTCGGTAACGGAGTTCTTTTTAAAACCGACAGTACAGGTAGTAACATGCAATTGATGCATACGTTCGCCGGCGGTACGGATGGCAGTACCCCGTCAGGTAACCTGTTGTATGCTTCGAACCGGAAGTTGTACGGTCTTACTTCATTGGGCGGCACTTATAATAAAGGCACTTTGTTCGAATATAATCTTTCCACCAACGTTTATAACAAGTTGGTTGACTTCGACAGTATCAATGGCAGTAATCCAAATTCAAGTTTGATACAAGCTACTGATGGATACATATACGGAGTTACTCCTTTAGGAGGAAGCAGTAACTTTGGAGTCATTTTTAAATACGATCCCTTCACAATTTCGTTCAGCAAAATTTTTGATTTCCCTGGAGGGGCTTTCGATGGATTCCAGACTTGCGGAAATTTATGCCAGGCTCTCAACGGAAAACTTTATGGGATGACAACACTTGGCGGAGTGTTCGATTACGGAACTCTTTATGAGTATGACCTTTCTTCAAATCTATTTACGAGGAAACTGGAATTTGATCCTGTTCCTTACGGAAGGTATCCTTACGGAAGCTTGATGCTTGCATCAAACGGAAAGCTATATGGAATGACGAACGAAGGTGGAGCGTTTGTGAACGGAGTTCTTTTTGAATACGATGCCGATGCTGATGTGTTTACAAAGCGGGTAGATTTCAGCAATGCAAATGGAGCTCATCCATGGGGAACTAATTTGCTTGAAGCCGACAACGGTAAATTGTATGGAATGACTTCTGAGGGAGGAACTTCATCTTCCGGGATTATTTTTGAATACGATCCTTCGTTAACAACCTTTACAAAAAAAATAGATCTTGATGGTGTAAATGAAAATTATCCGATGGGAAGTTTATGTCAGGCATATACAGGTAAATTTTTTGGAATGACAAACGGAGGAGGGACGTCCGGTTCGGGGGTGGTATTTCAATATGACGCTGTTGCAAATGCAGTCACCAAAACAGTCAACTTCAATAATTCAAACGGGCAATTTCCAACTTACAACTCTTTCGTGGAAGTCAACAACGATGTATGGCCAGGCGATTGTAACAACGATCTCACAGTTGATAATGCTGACTTTCTTTATTTGGGTATTGCTTACAATGAAACAGGATCTACCCGTACGAACGCTTCTCTTGCCTGGACTCCGCAACCGTGTGTAAGCTGGACACAGGCTTTTAAATATGGTATCAACCATAAACATGCTGATACAAATGGAGACGGAGTTACAGATGGTTCGGATGCAACAGCCATTTCCCAAAACTATAACAAGACGCATCGTTTACACCGTACTTTCCCCGTTCAGCAAACACCTTCTTCTGATTTTTATCTTGTTGCAGATCGCTTAACAGTGGCTCCCGGCGATCCTGTTACGTTTGAACTTCACCTCGGAGATTTGTCTGCCGATGTTGACAGTGTGTATGGAATTGCATATTCACTTTTATTTGACCAGGGACTTATTGATACTACGTTTACTCCGATTACATATACTCCGGGTTTTTTGGGAATCATGGGATTCAGTATGAAATCATTTGAAAAGGATTTTTACTATGCAGGAAAAATTGACGCTGCAATCACTCGCATTAATCATACGAATGCAACCAACCTTCATGGTGTGTTGGGAACATTTAAGGTGTATACAA
>JAYTXY010000136.1:0-14556 GCA_043742705.1 Bacteroidota bacterium | reverse complement strand
AGAATATGAAATAACTCCTGCACTTGTAATGTTCGGTGAGAAAGAGATGTCGCTGTTCTTGTGAATAACAAGATGTTGGGGATAATATGTTACGTCATCGGATGAGTCAACAAATTCTTTAAAAAGTTCAATCTTATTTTCACTCACTGTCAGGTTTCCGGAAACGTTCAGGTTTTTAAATATGTTCCAGCTGATCTCGAATTCAACTCCATTACGGTGACTGTCATCGGCATTTTGACGAGTATAATCTCCCACATCATTTATTTTCCCGGTGAGGATAAGTTGGTTTTTGTAATTCATGGAATACAAATTGATTCCCGCTTTGATTTTGTTCCCGGTAAATCTGTAACCAATTTCTCTGTCAATCATCTCTTCAGGCAGAGGACGATTGGCTGTTGAATAGCCAACATAATCGTCTCGCACCGGTTCTTTGTGAGCAAAACCAACGGAAGCATAGAACTTGTTTGAAGTATTGATGGAGTAATTGATTCCCGCTTTCGGATTGAAGAAATTTAAATCAACTTGCTGTTGAATATTGCTCAGTGAATTGTCCAGTCCTAAAAAAGAGTAGTTCACAGTTCTATATTGAAGATCGCAGAATAAATTTACCTGTGTTGTAATATCGACCATCGCTTTTCCAAAAATGTTGAAATCGTGTTTCAGTGCGTTGTCTGAATAGTATTTGTCGTCAATAAAACTGTTGCTTGCATGTTCCGCCCAAATCACATTTCCGTAATGATCGCCATCATACGTATTGTAAGCGCTACCGAGAATCAACTGAAGATTATTTTTTTCATACACTCCTGAAAAAGTGAAACCATAAAAATCATTGTCAAGCCACTTTTGGCGGATCAAATCAGTTTGTGTGATAGTCTCACTTCCAATGACTACATCTTCAAGTCCGTATGATGAATATTTTTGTTGTTGCTTGTATTCTTCATAGTATCCTTTCCCTTTTGTGTAATGCAACGCAGCATTCAGGTTGACATGTTCTCCCGCTGCAACGGAATAGTGGAGCTGATAATAATCCTGCTGGTAATTGTCGGTTTGATTTTTATACGAGTAGTAATTGTATGTTCTGTTGTTTGAACTGAAAAGATTGATTGAGTCCCGTTTTGTAAAATATAAATATCCGAGGTTGTTGTAATAGTGATTCACGAGATCATTGTTACTTCCTTTTAATTTTTCTTCGGGAACACCATACCATGATTGGTAGGTTTTTTCTTTTCCTGAAAATAGAACAAAGCGAAGTGAACTTTTATTTCCATAGTAACCTCCTGAGAAATAAAAAGATTTCAGATCGGATGTTGCGCGGTCAACATAACCATCAGAAGTTATTTTTGACAATCGTCCTTCAAATGCAAATTTCTTTTTCAGCAAACCTGTTCCAAATTGTACGGTATTCTTCATCGTGTTGAATGAACCAACGGAACTATTAACGGACGCAAAAGGTTCAGCAGATAATTTTGAAGACTGAATGTTCACGCTTCCGCCAAAAGCTCCTGCTCCGTTGGTTGAAGTTCCGATGCCGCGTTGCACCTGGATGTTGTCAACGGAAGAAGCAAAATCCGGAAGATCGACCCAATAAACCAAATGTCCTTCTGCATCGTTCACCGGAATTCCGTTGATGGTGACATTCACGCGGGTTGCATCACTTCCGCGGATGCGAATGCCCGTGTATCCCACGCCTGTTCCTGCATCAGAAGTAACAACTACAGAAGGAGTGAGGTTAAGGAAGTACGGCAAATCTTGTCCGAGATTTTGTTTTTCCAATTCAGCTTTACTCATGTTTGTGTAAGCGACAACTGATTTATCTCCTGCTCTCGTTGCGATGATAGTGACTTCATCAGCCAAAATCACTCTTGGTTTTAAACGAATGGTTAGTGACGGGTCGGAAGGTTTTATTTCCATGGTCGAATCTTCATAAGCAATGTGCGTGATATGAATCCTGTTGTTTTCAGTTTTCACATGATGAATTGTGAAATTCCCATCGGCATCAGTGATCACTGTCGCAAAAGAATTTTCAACGGTAATTACAGCTCCGGAAATTCTTTCTCCGGAGGCCTCATTAATAACAACTCCTGATATTTTGATTTGTGCAAATGCAAAAGCCGGAATTAATAGAGTTGCAATACAAAGACTGAAGAAAACTTCAGCGTGAACTTTTAGATTTTTCATGGATTCATTTTTTGGTTTCACAACATGTGCAGCAGGGGTTTGCGCACACATAAAAATTGTTTGACCATGTTCCCTTCGCAGGCATTATCCTGTACAGGTTCTACGGGTATAATCTCAGCATCCGACTTTGTCGAAAGCACCCCAATGAATTATAAGGCAAAGGTATCAGAATTTTTTAATTGTCAATTAAAATGAAATTTTGTCCACCGACCACAGTCGACTGTCGACCGTTGACGATGGACCGTTTTTTACTTACTTTGCCTTGCTAATGAAAATTCTGTTTTTCGTCTTTCTCATATCATTTGGAATTGTTTCGTGTGTTGATGCTCACACAAACATTTACTATACGGGAATAGGTTTCCGCATTGGCAAATTCAATTCGGGATTTTCTTACAAGCATTTTTATAATTCGGACAATGTAACAGCCATCCAGGTAGACGGATATTTTACTCACATGGCTGATGGAGGTTATACACTCAAAGGGTTTTACTTACGCCAAATACCTTTCAAGATTCCGATCATTCAACTTCCTCTTGATTTTATTTACGGAGGAGGATTGCATGTTGGATATTTCCCGATTGAAGACAAAGGATATTATAAGCTGAAAGACGGAGATGCTGTCTTTTACGGAAAGAGCGTTTTTACAGGAGGTGTTGATGCAACAGTTCAGATAGAATACCAGGTTAGTAAAAAAGTTGCTCCTCTTACGGTGACACTTGATTGTGTTCCCTTTTATGAATTGTATAACCGCGGGCCGGAGTTTATTGATTTTGGATTGTCGGTAAGGTATACGTTTAGGTGAGTGTTCTTCAACCTGACAGGTCGCGCAGCACCTGTCAGGTGAAGAAGTTACTGTTTCACCAGCTTCGCAGAAAAGAATTTCTGTTTTTCAGTTTTTACTTTCAGAAAATAAACTCCGGCAGTTTCCTCTGACAGATCGAATGTTGAATTGCTCTTTTCGATTTTGAGAATATTTTTTCCAAGTACATCTTCAACATTAGCAGAAACAATTCTATCATTTTCATCTTTCAGCTTTACAGAAAAGATTCCTGAAGATGGATTTGGAAACAGATCAACGTTTGAATTTTGAACCAATGAACTTTGAACTTCTGAAATAAGCGAATCGCAACTGCTTCCAACCATAGCACCTAAGTCGTAATTAGGCGCATTAGGCATTCCAAACGCATTAAAAGAAGGGAGCCGCAACTGATGTTGCACAAGATCACAGGACATCCCTGATTGTTCTGGATTATTAATAACATGCATCACATCTGTACCTTCTGAAGTAGAAAGGTAAATTTTATTATCAGGGCCAAGTTGCATCATATAAAAAGTAGAATGTAGTCCTGACACGTAGCCATCATAGGTAGCGACCGTAGTTTTTGAAGCTGCGACATTTGCTGACCAGGTGTCGAATTGAAATACATGTTCATTGGTAGACACATACAAAAATTGTCCGCCGGGAGAAAATGCACACCCAAGAGTCGCAAGGTTACCATCGTTTATTAGTATGGTAACTTCATTACTAAAATCTCCGGTGCAGCGATCAAAATCCATGATGTCAAGTTTATTGTCATCGCTTAACATGCTATACTTTGTTCCGTCTGCTGAAAATACTGCCTGCCCGTCAACATCACTACTAATAATGGAACCAATATTTTGCGATGATACAGATATAGAGCCCGGTGTGATTAATAACTTATAATATAAATCTGAATAATAGCGGTGCATAATGAGCCACCAATCCCTTCCATTAGCATGTTTACAAGCAGTTATTCTCCCCCAGGTCAGTGTATCACTGATAATGGGAATTGTTTTCTGCCCTGCAATAATTCCACCGAGTCCGCCACCAAGATTCATATCCACGATGCTATAACGAAGCTCCAGTGGCTGAAACTCACTTTGGCTATGCGCTGTAAAATATTCTCCATTTACATGGAATATGTAATACCAATAAGAGTGGTCTGGATAGGGTAAAATAATAACGGTTTGGCTCCCGGCCTCCCCAAATGTGGTATCACCAGTAATTGTAGGATTAAAGTTAGTTGAGTTTAGTAATCTCGAATAGTTTCTATTTTCAATATAGTCTCCATTTGTATAGAAGAGTAGTTGACCAGATGTGTCACAGATGCTTGCATTTGTAATAAAAAAATTAATACCTCTATAAACAGAAAAAGTATCGACACTGCCTGAATTAAAATCTAACCCAAACTTCGGATAAGATGGTGCAATTGCCCCACCTAGCATCCAAATATTATTTCTTTTTTGCGCAAAGCATAAAAAAGAAGTGAGAATAAAATAAAATACAACGGCCTTTTTCATTTTAGATCAAACCCCTTGCTTAAGTAACAGAATATACCACAAGGTAACTCTAACTTCCGAATTAACTTAATCAACTTACTTCACTCAATCAACCAATCACTTCTAACGATCAGGAAATTTCTCCGCAATTGCTTTCAAAGCATTTTCAAACCTTTCATTTCCTATTCCATTGATGATTGCAAAATCAAATTTTCTTTTTTCCAGCTCGCTTTTATAAAGGTCGTAGAAATAATTCCTTCGGTGAGGGTTTTCTCGCACAGGATCTTCTTTGAAAGGAAGATCATACTCCGTAAGAAGATAAAGGTCACAGTTTCGTTTTGTAATTTCTTCTTCAATCCAGCCAGGACAATTTTTAAAAACATCTTCGCACCACACTTTTGCAACGATCAATTCTGTGTCGCTAAATAAAAAATGATTTGCTGATTCAATTAGCTGGTCTTCCTGTTCAATCTGCTGTCTTGTACAATACTCAATGTCTTCAAGTGTATAACTGCGATGAAGTTTCGAAATGTACTCCCGCGAATATTCAGGAACCCAAACCGTTTTAAAATGTTCTGCCAATTGTTCGCAAAGTGTTGTCTTTCCTGTTGACTCAGGACCGATCAAAGCGATTTTTAAAATTTTATCAGAAGACATAAATCAGTTAACGACAAGATGTTTTTTCCAGGAGAAATATCCACGCACAGCCATCAGCAGAAATACGGCATACAAAAGCATGTACAAATTCAAATGTTTGAAATAATAAATTCCGATATAAAGAATATTCACTGCGATCCAGATGATCCAGTTTTCAATTTTCTTTCTTGCAATCATCCATTGAGCAATCAGGCTCAGTGTAGTTCCTGTTGCATCCCAATAACTATAAGCCGCATTGGTAAATTTTCCGAATAAAAAACCTCCTGCTGCTGAACAGCCGATTGCAAGTACAGATAGTGTTAACAATGACTTTGTTGAGGACGATGTAACCTGTAAATCATTTTTTGTTTTATCACTACGCCACCAATGAACCCACCCGTACGACAACAACACAATATAAACAGCTTGTTGAAAGGTGTCAGAGTAAAGTTGCGAGCGGTAGAAAAGTACGAGTGATGCAATTACATTCACCAGCCCGATGGGAAAATTCCAGATGCTCTCTTTAATCGTAAGCCATACGCCTAAAATACCGGCAAGAAAACCGATGATTTCAAAAGCAGATACTTGTTGTCCTAAAAGCTCAGGCATGTTCTGAAATTTTGACAAAGATCGTATTTGAACTGAATCTTCCGGAGTTGACATTTAAGTTACATTTTTCATCAGTCTTAATTTTATTTCCTGAAAACCGATCATTTTTAACTTTCGTATTTTTAAAAGTCATAACAATTGACCGTAATTGCAAATATTAAATATCTTTGAGTGAGGAAAATACATAAGCCTATGAGTCTGCTTTCTAAATTCATTGACTCGTTAAGCATCAGATATCATAAATCTGCTTTCCGTGAAGTGCTTACTCCCGTCCAGCTGAGCGGTGCAACGGATGATCACAATGTAATTATCTACCTCAACAAAGGACACTTCGCAGTTGGGAAAAAAGAAATTCCCGTAAAGCCGGAATCATTTTATTTTTTTCCTGCCGGACAAAAAATTTTTGCAAAGCATGGTAAGGGAACTTACCACACCAATTTAAGCAAAGAGAATTTCAGAAACGATGAACATTACGAAGAATACCTGAAAACCATCAGCGGACTTTGGGATTTTTCTGATAGGAAAGAAGTTTTTACCATCGTAAGTTTTGACGTATTGCTGTACAATTCAATACCTTTTTTTCCACTTCTTGAAATTCCCGGTTTCGCTTTGCCTGCTGATGAAGAACTCGCATATCTTATGAAGCACATTGCTTTGGAAGAAGAACAGCGCAAAGTAGGTCGCGAAAAAATTATCCGAAATTACATGGAGGAAATTGTAATTCATCTTTGTCGCTACATCGATTCGCAACCTCAGTTGAAAAAGTACATTGATAGGTTGGGTTATTTAACTGACAAGAGATTGGTGGATATTGTTCACTACATCCAGGACAACCTCGATAAAGATTTGTCGAACAAAGCCATTGCTCACGTTGCTTTTGTTTCTGAAGATTATGTCGGTCAGTTTTTTAAATCATTGACGAATACCAACCTCCAGGAGTTCATCGAAAACCAGCGTCTTGAAAAAGCCATGCAGCTTTTAACTTCTCAACCTGATAACATCCAGGCAATTGCTCGCCTTGTCGGATTCAAGGACGCAGCATATTTCAGCAGAAGATTTAAAATGAAATTTGGTTCGAATGCAATTGCAATTCGGGGAGGCGATAAAGATGTTGTTTCCTAGTTTTCTTTTTCTGCAGAAAAAAAAGAATGTACTGCATCTGAAATTTCCGAAATAAGTTGCTGATTTTTTTCGATTGAGTTTCCAATCACGATGATGTCTGCTCCGGCATTGCAGTTCTCAAGACTTTTTTCCGGAGTTTTAATTCCGCCACCAACAATGAGTGGAACGGAAATCGTTTTACTTACCGTTTCAATCATGGAAGTGTTGACAGGCACTCGCGCTCCGCTTCCGGCATCCATGAAAATCATCTTCAGTCCGAGTTGTTCACCTGCAAGTGCAGTGCAAACGGCAATGTCATTTTTATCGTGCGGAATTGGAGTGGTGTTGCTCATGTAGCTCACCGAAGTGGGATGCCCGGGATCGATGAGCATGTATCCGGTGGAAATAATTTCAAGATTACTTTCTTTCAACAAAGGCGCAGCGAGAACATGTTTTCCAATCAAGAGATCTGCATTTCTTCCGCTGATGAGAGAGAGTAATAAGATTGCATCTGCCTGTGCACTGATCTGAAGTGTACTTCCCGGAAACAGAATCACGGGAATGCTGCAGTTTTGCTTGATGATTTTTATGTATTCATCTAAGTGATCGCTTGTGAGCAAACTGCTTCCGACAAAAATGAAATCAACTCCGGCGAGTCCGGCTTCCTGCGCAAGCGTTTCACAATTTTTTCGAGTGACTTTATCAGGATCAACAAGCACGGCAAACTTTTTTTTGCCTTGTTTTTTATCTGAAAGAATTTTTGAATAGATCATCATGTAAAATCAAAGATAAAGAAAATTAGTTTCGACTTCGACTGAGTGCATCTTAGTGTTCTTAGTGTCTCAGTGGTAAAAAAAATAACCACTCAGACACTAAGAACACTAAGATGCACTAAGTTTTTCTATTGATGATTCTACAATGACCGATTAGTCGATTGCATATACTAACATCAGATCATTCAGCTTCTCATAAAAGACAGTGTACTTTTTTTGAAAGGAATCCTTCTGAATTTTTGCTGTCAGTTCTCCGCTTTTTTTCAACTGAAATTTTTCCACATGAAGGTTGTCAAGAAA
The DNA here is from genome assembly GCA_043742705.1 of Bacteroidota bacterium. Taxonomy (GTDB): domain Bacteria; phylum Bacteroidota; class Bacteroidia; order AKYH767-A; family 2013-40CM-41-45; genus JAPLDA01. The sequence goes on along the minus strand of JAYTXY010000136.1, from coordinate 6,658 downwards.
ATTCAATTCTCCCTTTGCATAAATTTTAAACAGCGTTTCTTTCGTTCCCCAAATCACATGCTGGTAATTTATTTTCTTATCAGCCGTAATAAACTGTTCTTCTTCCGGAGTGATAAAACGTTTTGCAATTTTTTCAATTCGTGGTTGAATTGTTTCAAGATCAATTCCTGCTGCTTCATGTTCAGTCAACAACACAGCGACAAAATTTTTTGTGTGCGAAATGGAAATTGAAAAATGTGAATTTACCAACAGGGGCTTTCCGTTTTTGTGGTATGCTATGTTAAACTCAGCAGACTTTAAAAGAGTTTTCACGAGCACACGTACTGTTAACCATTCACGTTTGCGGTATTCACTTTTGAAATTCTTCAGCGTTCGCAAGTCATCTTCCGAAAGCTGAAGCATGTGATGAAGCTCGTCCAGTGATTCCTCCAGTTTCCAGATTCCGAGTTGGAACGTTTCAGTGCTTTTGTGAAAATCGAGTGGCATTTTATCCGATTGTAAAACCGCTGCAAATTGAGAGATTTTTATTCAATATTCATTATTCAATCTTCAATATTAAATCTCCCTTGTACTTCCGACAGCTATAGTTATCTTTGCGCCATAAACAAAAAATATCTTTAGAAAATGGAACAAACTACCGTTGAAAAGTTCGTTAAATACAAAGTAAAGGACATTTCGTTAGCTGAATGGGGTCGTAAAGAAATAAAGTTGGCAGAAGATGAAATGCCGGGTTTGATGGCTTTACGCAAAGAATTCGGAACAAAGAAACCGTTAAAAGGCGCTCGCATCGCAGGCTGTCTTCACATGACCATCCAAACTGCTGTTCTTATCGAAACTCTTGTTGAGTTGGGCGCAGAAGTGACCTGGTCATCGTGTAATATTTTTTCCACGCAAGATCATGCTGCTGCTGCTATTGCCGCTGCAGGTATTTCAGTGTATGCATGGAAAGGAATGAATGCTGAAGAATTCGACTGGTGCATTGAACAAACACTTTTCTTCGGTGAAGACCGCAAGCCGTTGAACATGATTTTGGATGACGGTGGCGATCTTACTAACATGGTGTTTGATAAATATCCTGAACTCATCAAAGGAGTAAAAGGACTTTCTGAAGAAACTACTACAGGTGTTCATCGCTTGTATGAGAGAATGCAAAAAGGAACATTGCCGATTCCTGCCATCAACGTGAACGATTCTGTTACAAAATCAAAATTCGATAACAAATACGGATGCCGCGAATCACTCGTGGATGCAATCAGGAGAGCTACTGATTTAATGCTTGCCGGAAAAGTGGCTGTGGTTGCAGGTTTCGGAGATGTAGGAAAAGGCTCTGCAGAATCTTTGAAAGAAGCAAAGGTACGTGTAATGGTGACGGAGATCGATCCGATCTGTGCATTGCAGGCTGCCATGGAAGGATATGAAGTGAAGAAAATGAAAGATGCTGTGAAAGAAGCAGACATCGTTGTGACTGCAACCGGAAATTTCCAGATCATCACGTCTGAACATTTCAAAGCGATGAAACACAATGCAATCGTTTGTAACATTGGTCACTTCGACAATGAAATTGACATGGCGTGGTTGAATAAAAATTACGGACATACAAAAGATACCATCAAACCACAGGTTGACAAATACACGATTGACGGAAAAGATATTATCATTCTTGCTGAAGGTCGTTTGGTGAATTTAGGTTGTGCAATGGGACATCCTTCTTTCGTAATGTCAAACTCATTTACAAATCAAACGCTTGCTCAGCTTGAATTGTGGATGAACACTGACAAATACGAAAACAAAGTGTACACGCTTCCAAAACATTTAGATGAAAAAGTTGCTCGCTTGCATCTTGCTAAAATTGGTGTGGAGATGGATGAACTGACTCCTGACCAGGCAAAATACATTGGCGTGGATCAGAAAGGACCGTTCAAACCTGATTACTACCGTTATTGATTTTTTGTGTTTATGAGAAATGCAAAGGCGTCCTAATTTCGGGGCGCCTTTTTTTATTTTGTGCAATTGGCTCAGGCTTTCTTTTCAGCTTTGTATTGTTAGAATTCATTCGTTTTTCCTCTCCGCAATATGTGTCTGTATTCGTACATTCGCAATCGCACTACGCATATCTCAATACGCAAATCCTTCTACAACATGTTCAATCATCTCAACGGAAAACTGATCGAAAAAAATCCTGCATTCATCATACTTGAATGCGCTGGTATCGGATATTTCGTCAACATTTCCGTTCATACGTATTCAAAAATTCCTGACCAGGAAGCCTGTAAAATTTTCACACATCTTCAAATAACAGAGGATGCACATACGTTATACGGCTTTGCTGATGAAGAGGAAAGAAAACTCTTCCGGAATCTTATTTCAGTTTCGGGAATCGGTTGTAACACGGCACGTATGATGTTGTCGAGTATGGATCCGGCTGAAATACAGGATTGCATTGTGAACGAAGACGCACGGAAACTGCAAGCCATCAAAGGCATCGGTGAAAAAACTGCCTTGCGTGCAATCCTTGAATTGAAAAGTAAATTGAAGAAAGATGGAATCACTCCAACGGTGACTTCCCAGTTGAAAGTGAAAGAAGAGGCGATGAGTGCATTGCTCACGTTGGGATTTGCAAAGAATGCAGTCGACAAAGCACTTGCTTCAATTCTGAAGTCTCAAACTACAGAATTACCTGTGGAAGAAATCATCAGGCAGGCATTGAAATCTCTTTGAACCTGGCGTTATTCAAAACAAGTAAAAAACTATTTTAGTGCCTTTGAAAAATATGAGTTTGAAAGAGTATTCGGTAATTTTCCAGTACACATATCGGGATAAACAAGTCAGGGCTTGAAAAATTTTATTAAATATTTTTTCGGGATTGGAAGTATTGTGTCGGTACTCATCTCATCATGGAGTGTGAGTAAACCTGCCGGCAACGTCTTATCCCAACCCGTTGCTGAAAGTGCGCCTGCTGATTCGGACAGCCTGCGGTATCCTTTCAAGGACCATTATGCAGATCCGTATTCCGAGCCGCGACATGTGAGTCCGATGCACATGGAAGATCCTTCCAACATCAAAACGAAAATTGAATACGATCCGGATCAGAATCAATACAACATCAACCAGAATATGGGTACGCTTTTTTATCGCAACCCATCCTACATGAGCTTTGAAGATTTTGTAAACCAGGAATTCAAAAAATCAACACGCGATTACTGGCTGCAGCGTTCAGGAGAAAACCAGCCGAAGAAGAAAACCTTTGCACCCAAAATCCACATCAACAGTGTTATTTTTGATCGCATCTTCGGAGGTAACACCATCGACATCCGTCCGCAGGGTTCTGCTGAATTGATTTTTGCCGTGAATGTTTCCAATCAGAAAAATCCTGCCTTGCCGGAAAATCAGCGGAAGGTCACTACGTTCGACTTCAAGGAAAAAATTCAGATGAACGTAATCGCCAACATTGGTGATAAACTGAAACTTCAAACTAATTACAACACGGAAGCTACGTTCGATTTTGAGAACAAGATGAAACTGGAGTATTCCGGTTACGAAGATGACATCATCAAAAAAATTGAAGCGGGAAATGTTACGTTGCCCCTCAACAGCCAGCTGATACAGGGAAGCCAGAGTTTATTCGGAATAAAAACACAATTGCAGTTCGGTCGCATGACGGTGACAAGCGTGTTCTCTCAACAAAAAGGAAAATCATCCAGCATTGAAGTACAAGGCGGAGCGCAGACACAGACATTTGACATCAAAGCAGATCAGTACGAAGCGAACAAGCACTTTTTCATTGCTCAGTATTTCAAGGATAATTATGACAACGCATTACGCGATCTGAACCACATCAATTCAGGTGTGAACATCACCCGCATTGAAGTGTGGGTGACGAACATCGGAAGCGCCACGCAAACGAACCGCAACATCGTTGCTTTCACCGACCTTGGGGAAAATCATCCGGATGGCTCGCAATCTCTTGTTTCAACTTCCGCAAATCCGAACACTACGCCTCCGGATAATTCATCAAATGATTTATTTGCAAATATCGGAACATCCAACCTGAGTGCGATCCGAACGATCTCCAATGTAACTTCGACATTGGGCACTTTTGCCGCTACAGGTTTTACGGTGCAAAAAAATTACGAGAAGATCACGCAGGCACGTTTGCTTTCTCAGCAGGAGTACACATTCAATCCTCAGCTCGGATACATTTCCCTCAATGTTGCACTGAATTCAAACCAGGTGCTTGCCGTAGCATACGAGTATACCCTTAGCGGTAACACATTTCATGTTGGAGAACTGTCAACAACAGGAATTGTTACAGGCAACGATGCATTGTTCGTGAAGTTATTGAGAAGTACAAGAGTTAATCCACGGTTTTACACGTGGGATCTGATGATGAAAAATGTGTATTCTCTCGGAGGATATAACATTGCTGCAAAAGATTTCCGGCTCGATGTGGTTTTCCAGGATGACGAGATCGGAACGAACGTGAATTACATTCCGCAGGGATGTGGTTCGGTAAAGGGAATTCCGCTTATCCGCCTTCTTAATCTCGATCAGCTAAATTCCAACGGAGATCCTCAGCCGGATGGTGTGTTTGATATCAGGGATGGTGTTACTGCCAATCTGAGAAGTGGAAAAATTATTTTTCCTGTGCGTGAGCCGTTCGGAAGTTCCCTCCGTGCTAGATTCTGTGGTGACAATTCGTTGGCTGATCAATATGTGTATGATGCTTTGTACGATTCAACAATTACAGCGGCACGACAACAACCGGAAAGAAATAAATTCAGCCTGCGTGGCAAGTACCAGTCATCCGGAGGTTCCGACATTCCGCTCAATGCGGTGAACATTCCTCCGGGTTCTGTAAAGGTTACTGCAGGCGGAGCAACGCTGACGGAAAATGTCGACTACACCGTTGATTACAATTTGGGTCGTGTGAAGATTATCAACGAAGGATATTTAAAATCCAATACACCGATCAAGGTAAGTCTTGAAAGTAATTCGTTATTTAATCTTCAGACAAAAACGATGATCGGAAGTCGTTTTGATTATTACATCAACAAAGACTTTACTGTCGGTGGAACGTTTCTCCACCTGAGCGAAAAACCGCTGACACAAAAAGTGAACATCGGAGATGAACCGATTTCAAATACAGTGTGGGGTGTTGACGGAACCTACCGTACAGATTCCCGCTTCCTCACAAAGATGCTTGATGCACTTCCGTTTTACAATACGAAGGAAACATCGACTATCACGATGAGTGGAGAATTTGCGCAGTTGATTCCGGGACATTCCAATGCCATCGGATCAGCGGGAACTTCTTATGTGGACGATTTTGAAGGAGCCGTTACTCCGCTTGATATCAAGAATCCGGGAAGCTGGTATCTTGCCAGTGTACCGAAAGGTCAGCCTGAATTAATCCCGGAAGGCGATTTGAACGATAGTCTCACGGCAGGATTTAACCGCGCTAAAATGGCCTGGTATTATGTGGATCCATTGTTTCAGCATACAATAAGTGGGATCACTCCCGGAAATATCACGAACAATGACATGAGCAATAATTATGTTCGTGAGATTCCGCAAGCAGAAGTTTTCCCGAATAAATCGCAGCCTAACGGACCCACTACGATTACCTGTATGAACGTAGCCTATTATCCGGAGGAAAGAGGGCCGTATAATTTTGATGTGACTCCAACGTCTTTTTCCGCAGGACTTGACTCAGCAGGACATCTCAAAAATCCAAAGAGTCGCTGGGGAGGCATCATGCGTAAAGTTGAAACATCAGACTTTGAAGCATCCAACATTGAATTTATCCAATTCTGGATGATGGATCCTTTTGCAAACAACACGCAGAATTCAGGCAACGGGGGTGATTTGTATTTTGATCTTGGAACTATTTCAGAAGATATTTTACCTGATGGAAAGAAGAGTTTTGAAAACGGATTGCCGGCATCCACCAATAATTATACGGCCGGTGTTTCGCAATGGGGAAAGTACCCGCTGAATACATCCATCGTCAATGCTTTTGATAACGATCAGTCCGGTCGCGCTGTTCAGGATGTCGGATTAGACGGATTGAGTGATGCGGAAGAACGTGTCTTTTTTAATACTTCTTATTTGTCAAAGATATCGGCAGCGTTTGGAACCGGTTCTGTTCCGTATCAGAATGCATCAGCAGATCCTTCGGCTGATGATTATTCTTATTATCAATCCAACACGTATAACAACACCGATGTAAAAACGCTGGAGCGATATAAAAGGTACAACGGAATGGAGGGCAATTCACCGGCACCTCCGGAAGTAGACGGATACAATTCCACTGCCACCAACATCCCTGATGTGGAAGACATCAACAAGGATAACAACATGGAAGATGCGGAGTCCTATTTTCAATACAAGGTGAAGATCGGCAGGCGCAATATAATCGGTCAGAATTTTCTCACGGATTCAATTCAGTCAAATGTTCAGTATGCAAACGGACAAACGGGTGTGGTTACGTGGTATCAATATAAAATCCCGATTCTTCAACCGAGCAAAGTGGTAAACGGAATTGAGAATTTCAACAGCATTCAATTCATCAGGTTGTTCATGAAAGGGTTTGATTCTCCTGTTGTGTGTCGTTTTGCGAAACTTGAATTGTTGAGAGGTGAATGGAGAAAATACAATT
>JAYTXY010000135.1:0-3908 GCA_043742705.1 Bacteroidota bacterium | reverse complement strand
GTTTATTTTTTAACGGGAATTTCTCTTACAATTTGTCCGCCTTTGTAGATTATTTTTTTTACGAGAACAGAATCGTTGTATTCTTTCCATTCACCTTCTTCATTGTTGTTGAAATAAACACCTTCCTGTTTTAATTTTCCACTATCATCGTACACTTTTGCGGGTCCCTTGAGAACACCATTCTCATAGGTGTATTCCAGGCTTGTCGTACCGTTTTGCCTGTACCATTTCACGCTTCCATTTCGCTGACCGTCCTTGTAGTAGCCTTCTTCCTGGAGCTTTCCGTCCTGGTAAAAAGATTTTCGGATGCCTTGCAAAACATCATCTCTGTAATTTTCCACCAGTTTTAATTGACCTCCGTAATTTCCGTATGCAACGGATTCACCGTTTTTTTTATCATTAAAAAAAGTTTCTTCAAGTTGCAGATTTCCTGTCGGACCAAATGAAACGGATGCTCCGTTCCTGATCCCATTTTTATATTCTGTGATACGCGTAATTATTCCACTGCTTTCTGAGTATTCACGACACACTCCGTCCTTTTTTCCTTTTAACATAAATCCACGGTAACGAACATTCCCTCTTAGGTTATGAATTATCCAAAACTCACGTGACGAATCCAGCGGATCTTTCGTAATTACTGTGTCAATCTTACTTGCATTTTCACTGTAACTTTTCAAAGCAAGAAAAGGCTTGCCTTCCTGGGAATAGGAAAGCAAGGGCAAACAACAAAAGACAACAAGGCTTGTTTTTTTCATACGATTAATTTTAACGATGCGAAGTGCAAAATAAATTCTTCCCTTAAACTAAGTACAACACGATTGGAGGAGGACGGTAATTTTTCTTTACCCTTAACTTAGGCAAACGCTTATTTTTTTACCGGAATTTCTTTAACGATCTGTCCGCCTTTATAAATTATTTTTTTAACCAGAACAGAATCGTTGTATTCTTTCCATTCACCTTCCTCAATGTTGTTAAGATAAGCACCTTCCTGTTTTAGCTTTCCATTTTCATCGTATACTTTTGCGGGGCCTTTGAGCACACCATTCTCATAGCTATACTCAAGAGTTGGATTGCCGTTTTGCTTGAACCATTTCACCAACCCATTTCGCTGACCGTTTTGGTATGAACCTTCTTCCTGGATTTTTCCATCTTCATAAAATAATTTTCGCGCTCCGTCAAGAATGTCATCCTTAAAGGTTTCAAACACTTTCATTTTTCCACCGAAAACTATGTAGGTAATTGCCTCGCCATTTTTTTTACCATTAAGAAAGGTTTCTTCACGCTCAATATTTCCGACCTGACCATAAGAGACAGTTGCACCATGCGGAATGCCATTTTTATATTCTGTAAGTCGAGTCATCAATCCGCTGCTTTCTGAGTATTCGCGCCACACACCGTCCTTTTTTCCGTTCAACATAAATCCCCGGTAACGGACATTCCCTCTCAGGTTGTGAATAACCCAGAACTCACGCGATGACTCCAAAGGGTCTTTCGTTATCATTGTGTCAATCTTACTTGCATTGGCGCTGTGAGTCTTTACCGCAGGAAGTGTTCCTGTTTGCTGAGAATAGGAAAGCAAAGGCAAACAACAAATGGCAATCAGGCTTATTCTTTTCATACAATTAATTTTAGCAATAAGTGGTGCAAAAATAAATTCTTCCGTTGAATTATGATGATTAAAGGGTGAATGTTTATTTTGCATTAGAAAGATCAGTATTTATGGAGGATGGAATTACAATAAAAATTGCTGTGACCGCGGAATCTTCCGTTGTTGCCGACATTGGTCGCCTTACGTTTTATGAGACGTGGCGTCCCGTGAATACAGAAGAAGACATGCGAATGTACCTTGAAAAAGCATTTGATGAAAGACAAATTCAGACGGAGGTCGCTGACCAAAAGACCAACCTGTTTCTGCTTGCTTTGGATGGAAACCTTTCTATCGGTTATGCAAAGATGAGACGAGACAGAAGTTATCCGGAATTTAACAATGAATCAGCCATCGAGCTCGAACGGATTTATGTGAAGCAGGAACACCAGGCAAAAAAAGTTGGAAAGCAGTTGATGGATCGTTGCATTGAACTTGCAAAGTCTGAAAAGCATCAGTGGCTGTGGCTTGGAGTGAATGATGCAAATCATAAGGCGATTGACTTTTATAAAAAATATGGCTTTGAAATTTTCGGAACTAAAATGTTTAAACTTGGAAATGCCGAAGACATGGACTTCCTAATGAAACTGAAAATCGGTTGATAATTTTTTCAATGCATAAAATCTTTAATTTTTTATCTTCACAACCAAATGATCCGAAAACTTTTTATTCAGAATTATGCACTCATTGATCACCTCGAACTTGAGTTTGAGTCGGGATTAAACATTGTCACAGGGGAAACGGGAGCCGGTAAATCAATTCTTCTCGGTGCTTTGTCGATGATCCTTGGAAGCCGTGCAGACACATCAGTCCTATATGACACATCAAAAAAGTGCATCATCGAAGGACGTTTTGACGCTGATGCGAAACTTCTTAAAAATTTCTTTAAAGAAAATGAACTGGACTTTGAAACACCTGTGATCATCCGAAGAGAAATCAGCAATGAAGGAAAGTCACGTTCATTTATTAATGACACTCCCGTCCCGCTAAGCCTGCTCAAAGAATTTGGCTTGCACATGGTTGATATTCATTCTCAGCATGAAACACTCCTGTTGAATCGCAGCGGATTCCAGCTTTCTGTGGTGGATGCTTTTGCACAGCATGATAAACTGTTGGCTGAATACAAAGAAAATTTTCTGCAACTTCAATCACTCGAGTCCAATTTAAAAACACTGGTTGAAGAAGAAAAAAAATCAAAAGCTGACCTTGATTACTTTCAGTTTCTTTTTACTGAACTTGAAGAGGGAAATCTTGTTCCCGGTGAACAGAAAAAAGCTGAAGAAGAATTGCAAACACTTACACATGCTGAAGAAATCAAAGCAGGTCTTGAACGAATTCAGCTTGCAGTATCAGGGAATGAAGAAAATCTTCTTCAACAATTAACATTAGTGCAAACCTCGTTGAGTTCACTTTCAAAATTCAATTCCCGTTTAGATGAAATTTCGGGACGAATTAAGAGTGTGAACATTGAATTGAAAGATATCAGCAATGAAATTGATGCAATCAGTGATGAAGTAAATTTTGATCCGCATCGAATTGAACGAATCAACGAACGGTTAAACATCATCTACAAACTTCAGCAAAAGCATCGTGTTAAGACCATTGATGAGCTAATCTCGCTGAAGGATGAATACGAATCAAAACTGCAAGGAATCAGTTCTCTCGAAGTAAGAATAGTACAACTGAACAATCAGATTGCTGATCTGAGAAGGACGTTGGTTGCAATGGCACGAAGGATTTCAGGGAACAGGAACAAAGCAATTCCTGTCATCGAAAAGGAAATCAAAAAATTATTGTCAGACGTTAGCCTTCCCAATGCCATCCTGAAAATTGAAAATGATGTTTTGCAGGACGATGAAATCGCATTGAACGGAATTGATCGGATTCATTTTCTATTTTCCGCAAACAAAGGAGTTGGCTATGCCGAAATCAGCAAAGTCGCTTCCGGCGGGGAGTTGAGTAGGTTGATGTTGTGTATCAAATCATCCGTGGCGAAATTAATTTCATTACCGACCATTATTTTTGATGAGATTGATACGGGCATTTCTGGAGAAACAGCTGTAAATGTCGGAAAGGTGTTGAAGAACATTTCTACACGGCACCAGTTAATTGCTATTACTCATTTGCCGCAAATTGCAGGCAGGGGAGAAGCACACTATTTTGTTTTCAAGGAGGTGATTGGTAAAAAAACATTCACTAAAGTTCGGAGGCTGAGTTCCGATGAACGCATCGTTGAGATTGCAAAAATGTTAAGTGGTGAAAA
>JAYTXY010000134.1:0-35616 GCA_043742705.1 Bacteroidota bacterium | reverse complement strand
CCGCGCAAGATTCTGATAAGCACATCAACCAGCTTGCGCCAAAATTATTTGAAGCGTTTCCTGACATGGAATCTCTTTCGCGAGCCACAGCTGAATCATTGTTTCCATTTATAAGTTCCGTTCGCAATTTTGGAAACAAAACAAAATGGCTAATGGCATTATCGCACCAGATTAAAAGTGAAAAAAATATTCCGTTGACAATGGAAGGACTCACAGAATTACCCGGCATCGGCAGAAAATCAGCAAGTGTGATTATGCGTGAAGCGGGAGTAAAAGCTGAAGGGGTGATCGTTGATCTTCACGTGGTGCGAGTTGCTCCTCGCCTGGGTATTGCAATCGGAACGGATCCAAAGAAAATTGAAAAGCAAATCATGGAAGTAATTCCCGAAAAAGACTGGGGAGAAATCGGAATGGCGATTTCATTTCTTGGCCGGGAAATATGCAGACCGACTAATCCGAAGAACGAGGAGTGTCCGATGAATTCTGTGTGCGAATTCTATAAAGCGTTAAAAAAATAAATTCAAAATGCGCTATGTGGTTTGCGCATTACGATTGGGACACATCTTATTTCAAAACTTTGAACTAAGAACTTTGAACTAAATTTACCACTTCGGTTTCACAAAATACAACACCGTTCCATCCGGGTCTTTAAAGTGCGCATACGTTCCGGATTTCCCGTCATCCGTTTTGTATTGAATGCCATTCTTCTCAAGGAGGTTTTTCACATCATCAAAGTTGTCAATCATAAATCCAATTGAAACATTCCCGCTTCCTTCTGATTTTTCTTCTGCAGGATGAATGCCAAGTGTAACACCCGGACCACTAATCATTGCATAATGATCGCCCCAGCGTTGTTTCAGTGTCAGTCCAATCGATTCGTAAAAGCTGATGGATTTGTTCATGTCCATTGACATGATGGTTACGTTACTTTCGTTAATTTTCATTGTGGTAGAAATTTAGTGTATGCAAATTAATAAATTATTGAATATTGAAAATTTAGCAGAAGCAAATATTCTTCAATATTCAATCTTCCATATTCAATTTAAAGCGCTGCTAAAGCGGAAGGTAATCCCATCGCTCGTCTCCATGCTGATAACTGAGAAAGATGCATGCTCTGATGACTGATACACATAAACGCGACCAGGTCGAGTGTTGTCGGGAAATAACTTTTGAATCTCCATCCGAAAGGACTCAAGAAAATTTTCTCATCTGCATGTTCGAAAATAGCTTCCACTTTTAAATGCTGATGCTTTAGCTCTGCAAGTAAAATTTCTTTGGATGGATACAACGATAAATCTTTCGAAGGTTGTCTCGGATCGCCCGGACCTTTGCGCTGAAATAAATCTTTCCATCCTTCGGGAACTTCGTACACGCCTCCTAGATCTTCCACCGTCATGGCTGAAGCTGTTGCAAGATGACCAAGCGTAAATGAAGGATGATTCTCCAATCCTTTTCCGGCTTCTATGCTCATTAATTTTTGCGGAACATCTTCAACCAATTTCGCAGCGAAAGTGAGATTGAATTGATATTGTTTGAGAATAAGTTCTTTCGTTTGTGCGAGGCTCATAGTTAATAAGCAAGGGGTTCAAGTTCGAGAATGCGATGGAGATGATGAAGCATATGCTTTACGTAATCTTCAGCCAGCCATTCCAGTGAATTTAATTCAACGTCTCCTTTTCCGGTGTCGCAGGAAAGTTTGTAATTCGTTTCCGGCATTGATTTCAGTACTTCTATAATTTGTTCGTTCAATAATTTCCAAAGCGAAGCAAGATGTTGAACAGGTTGATTGTTGTAATTGGATGCGTTGTTCCAAAAATTTTGATTGTATACAATCTTTGGGTTTGTTTCGTATTGCGAAACAATAAACCTGCGCAGGTTGTTGTGAGCAGAGTCGATCAAATGTCCCAGCTCTTCCTTCTTGCTCCATTTTTCAGGAGATGATTTTTGAGAAGACTTTGTTTCATCTAACTGTTCCAATTTCTTTGAATAATCTGAAAGGGTTTTTCTCAGTTGATCAATTGCTTGTTTCATAGTTCAGGTTAATTTCTCCTAGATGATTTGGAGGTCGATCTTCAAGATCTTTGTGATGTTCCTTTCCTTCGTGTTCTTTGCGTTAAAATTTTCAACACAAAGAACACCAAGTTTACCACAAAGTACACAAAGAAATTTTTAGAGCCAGAGTCGATCCTTCTTCACGAAATGCGTGAAATTCGGGAAAGAAAAGCTACTTTTGCACAGCAAATTTTGAAGTATGATCCAGATTCAAACGATTCGTGAAAATGCAGCGTATGTCATTGAAAGACTGTCAGTAAAGAACGTTGACGCAAAAAAAATTGTCGACAGTATTTTAGAGATTGATGCTGCTCGAAGAAACACTCAGAAAGAGCTTGATACATTCCTGAACGAAGCCAATCAACTTGCCAAACAGGTTGGTGAGTTGATGAAGGCAGGAAAAAAATCAGAAGCAGATGACCTAAAAAATAAAAGTGTTGCATTGAAAGAATCTTCAAAGCAACTTGGCGAAGAATTAACAAAACTCGAGAAGCAACAACATGATTTGTTGATTCAGCTTCCGAATATTCCTTCCGAAAAAGTTCCCCGTGGAAAAACTCCTGAGGAAAATGAAGTTACTCACGAAGAAGGAATCATTCCAACTCTTGCTGCCGATGCAAAACCGCATTGGGAGCTCACTACAAAATATGATATCATCGATTTCGAACTCGGTGTAAAATTGGCGGGTGCAGGTTTTCCTGTCTATAAGGGAAAGGGTGCGCGTTTGCAACGAGCGTTGATTAATTATTTTCTCGACAAAGCAACAACGGCAGGTTACAAAGAAATTCAACCTCCGATTCTTGTGAATGAAGATTCAGGTTTCGGTACAGGACAATTGCCTGACAAAGAAGGACAGATGTATCATGTTGGTTTGGATAACCTCTACATGATTCCTACTGCGGAAGTTCCGCTTACTAATATTTACCGTGATGTGATTTTAAAAACGGATGAACTTCCGTTGAAACTCTGCGGTTACACTCCTTGCTTCAGACGTGAAGCGGGAAGTTATGGAAAAGATGTTCGCGGATTGAATCGTCTTCACCAGTTTGATAAAGTGGAGATTGTACAGATTCAGCATCCTGATAAATCTTACAATACGTTGGATGAAATGGTGGAGCATGTTTCATCATTACTTCGTTCGTTACAGCTTCCGTTTCGCATCCTGCGATTATGCGGAGGTGACATGAGCTTTGCATCTGCGCTCACGTATGACTTTGAAGTGTATTCAGCCGCGCAGAAAAAATGGCTGGAAGTAAGCTCTGTTTCCAACTTCGAAACATTTCAATCCAACCGAATGAAACTCCGTTTTAAAAATGCAGAAGGAAAAACTCAGTTTCCGCATACGCTGAATGGAAGCGCGATGGCATTACCGAGAATTGTTGCAGCATTGCTGGAAAACAATCAATCTCCGGATGGAATAATAATTCCCGATGCAATCCGTTCTTATACAGGGTTTGACAGGATTAATTAACCAGGAAATTTTTAACAGACGATGAAAATATCGGAGCATTTTGCAAGTAATAAAATGGTCAACAGTCCACGGTCGACAGTCCACCGCAAACTGTGGACTATGGACTGTCGACTGTCGACTTTTTTACTTTTTCTTCTTCTCATTTCTTTTTCATCAACTGCCCAACTCAACACTCAACGTCCGCTTGCTGATCAGTTTCTGAACAATGCCGAATACGATAAGGCTGCTGCGATCTACGATAAAATTTATGATCAGGATCCTTACGGCATTTTTCCGAATTACCTGAGATGTTTGATGGCATTGAAGGAGTATGATAAATCAGAAAAGATGATTCGTAAGATGATCAAAAAAACTCCTGACAATCTTTCGTACGGAGTGGATCTCGGTTATCTTTATTTTATTCAGGGAGATAATAATAAGTCTAAACAACAATATGAAAAGACAATCAAGTTGCTGAAGCCCGATCAGCAGCAGGTTGTAACGCTTGCCAATGCTTTCGTTGCAAGGCAGGAACTTGATTATGCACTCACTACGTATCTCGAAGGCAAGAAGATGATGAAGGGAATTTATTCTTTTTCTTTCGAGACAGCAGAAATCTATTATCAGAAAAAAGAATTTCCAAAAATGATCGATGAATACCTGGATGTTCTTTCTGAAAATTCAGCGTACATTCAAAATGTTCAGAATATTTTACAGGCACGCATCGGGAATGATCCTGATAACTCGAAAAATGATTTGTTGCGTACAGCATTGCTTCGCAGAATTCAACGAAACGCTGACCAGCCAATCTTTTCGGAATTACTCATCTGGTTATTCGTTCAGCAAAAGGATTTTGATTCAGCATTTATCCAGGCAAAAGGTCTTGATAAAAGACAAAAGGAAGACGGAGGAAGATTGATGTCTCTTGGAAGTCTCAGTGCTTCGAATCTGAATTACGATGCGTCTATTAAGTGTTATCAGTACGTGATTGAAAAAAATGCTTCCAACCCTTATTATATTTCAGCGAGGATGGAGTTGCTGAATGTGCTGAATAAAAAAATTACAGAGAGCAATGTCTATACTCAGGATGATTTGTTGAAGCTTGAACGGGATTATGTAACTGCTTTGAATGAGTTAGGAAAAAATGCGCAGACGGCTTCGTTGGTACGCGGACTTTCTCACCTGCGTGTTTTCTATCTGGACAAAACAGGTGATGCGATGACGGAGCTTGAAGCAGCGATTGATTTTCCCGGAATCAGCACACAGGTTCAGGCGGAATGTAAGCTGGAGCTTGGCGATATTCTTTTGTTCACCGGGAATGTATGGGATTCGGATTTATTGTATTCACAGGTAGATAAATCATTCAAGAACGATCCGCTCGGACAGGAAGCAAAATTCAGAGCAGCGCGCCTTGATTATTTTCGTGGTGATTTTCTCTGGGCACAGGCGCAGCTTGATATATTGAAATCTGCTACGTCACAACTGATGGCAAACGATGCGCTTTCTCTTTCTCTTTTAATATCCGATAACGTAGGTGAGGATTCTACTTCCGATGCTTTGATGATGTTTTCACGCGCTGATCTGTTGAGTTATCAGAATAAAAATGATCTCGCATTGTCGGTGCTTGATACTTTGCTCTACCAGTTTCCAGGTCATTCACTCACTGACGATGTGTGGTACAAGGAAGCGCAGATCATGGATACAAAAAGAAATTTTGTGATGGAAGATTCTTTGTTGAAACAAATTGTGGAAAAACATGCTGATGGAATTTTAGCAGATGATGCCTTGTTTGATCGTGCGGAGTTGTACGAAAAAAAACTCAAGGACGAATCAAAAGCCATGGAACTCTACCAGGATCTGCTTACAAAATTCCCTGGAAGTTTGTATTGCGTGGAAGCAAGGAAACGTTTCAGGGCGTTGCGCGGTGACGCTGTTAATTGAATCAGTCATTTAGTTCGAAGAATAATACATCATGATTATTTATAATGTGACCATTAATATTGATCATTCTGTTCATGATGAATGGTTGAAGTGGATGAAGGAAGTTCATGTTCCTGATGTGATGCGAACGGGATTGTTTGTTGAAAGCAGAATGCTAAAAGTTCTGGGCGATGAAGATTCGGGCGGAGTTACCTATTCCGTTCAATACACATGTCACAGCATGGATGATTTTAAAAAATACGAAGCAAATTTTGCTCCTGCGCTTCGTGATGAAACCAATAAGAAATACAAAAACAAATTTGTAGCGTTCCGAACGCTTCTCGAAATAATCGATTGAATTTTATGAAAATACGATTACTCTTTTTTTGCCTTCTTGTCTCATCACATTTATTTTCGCAGGAGAATCCGGCAAAGCCGTTGATGAAAAAAATGCTGGATGCCTGCGATGGTGTGAAGTCGGCAAAATTTATATTGAACTCTACAGAAAAAGAAGTCGATGGCACTTTGCAGAAAAGTGAGATGATCATCAAAATGCAAACGGATCCTGTGAAAGTTTACCTGTACATGATTAAACCTCATCCGGGAGCAGAGTGTTTGTGGAGGAGCGGGGAAGCATCAAGCCGTGTGCTGGTGAATCCGAACGGGTTTCCATATGTCAACCTGAAACTTGGTTTGTATAATAGTTTGCTGCGACAGGATTCGCATCATCTCATCAGTGAAATTGGTTTCGACTACATCGCTTCCATGACGAAGTATTACATGAATAAAATGGGCAATTCATTTTATCGCTACCTGAAAATTACCGATACACTGCAGTGGGATAATCGTACTTGTTATGAACTTACGTTTGATTATACTGCTTTTCAATACATCGATTACACGATGAAACAATTTGAAACGATCACTACGATTGCCAACCAGTTTCATATCAACGATTATGTTTTGCTAATCAAAAATCCGAAGGTGAAAGATTATGATAACATGAAACCCGGAATGGTGATTAAGATTCCGAATTTTTACAACCGCAAAGTGGTGTTTTATGTGGATCACTATACATTTCTTCCGTTGGTTCAAATTACGTACGATGAAAACGGTTTGCTTGAAAAATATGAGATGAAAAGCTTTCTGCACGATCCGGCTTTTCTTCCGGAAGAATTTAATTCGTCATATTCCTCGTACGGTTTTTAACAGCACATGGAACGCGTAAAGGCAAAAAAATCACTTGGTCAGCATTTTCTCAAGGACGAGTTGATTGCAAAGAGAATTGTTGAAAGCCTTGCTGCCGGAGATTCTTACAAGCATGTGCTTGAAATAGGTCCGGGAATGGGAGTTCTCACGCAGTTTCTTTTTCAGAACCACTCATACAAAACGAGGCTTATTGAAATTGATCGCGATTCAATTGCTTTCCTGAAACAAAAATATCCACTACAGCCGGAGCAACTCCTCGAAGGAGATTTTCTACAGCTTGATCTGAAGAAAATATTCCCCGAACCGTTTGCTGTCATTGGTAATTTCCCGTACAACATTTCTTCGCAGATTCTTTTCAAGGTTCTTGAAAACAAAGAACTGGTTCCCGAAGTGATTGGCATGTTTCAGAAAGAAGTCGGAGTGCGCATTGCCTCAGAGCCGGGAAACCGTGAATACGGAATTCTCAGTGTGTTGATGCAGGCATTTTATCATGTTGAATTGCTGTTTACACTGGATGAAAAGGATTTTGCTCCGCCACCGAAAGTGAAATCAGCTGTGCTTCGCTTTACAAGAAAGGAAAAACTGAAACTGGAGTGCGATGAAAAAATGTTTTTTAAGGTCGTGAAAATGGCTTTCAACCAGCGAAGGAAAACATTGCGAAATGCGTTGAAGTTTTATGTGGTAGAATCCGGAAAGCAAAACATTCCCTATCTTGACAAGCGTGCTGAAACACTAAGCTGGGAGCAGTTTGTGGTGCTTTCGAATGCATTGCAGCCGTAATCTGAAAATGAAAATATTATTCATCGATACCGTTCATCCCATTCTTCAAAAACTTCTTGAAGAAGACGGACATTCCAGTGTAGATGCTTCAAAATTTTCAGGAGAAGAGATTCTAAAAATTATTTCTGAATACGATGGAATTGTAATCCGCAGCAGGATTCCAATTGATAAAGGATTTCTTGACAAGGCGACCAACCTGAAGTTCATCGCTCGCGCCGGAGCAGGAATGGAAACCATTGATGTAGATTATGCAACGAAGAAAAATATAGCCTGCCTGAATTCTCCTGAAGGAAGCATGGATGCTGTCGGAGAACATACGATTGCGATGCTTTTATCCTTGTTTAATAAACTGAACAAAGCAGATCGTGAAGTACGCGAAGGAAAATGGATTCGTGAAGGAAACAGGGGAGTGGAGCTGCAGGGAAAAACGGTTGGCATCATCGGTTACGGAAATATGGGACGTTCGTTTGCGAAAAAACTTTCCGGTTTTGAATGCAATGTGATTGCTTACGATAAATATTTGAAAGACTTCTCGTCTCAATTTGTGAAAGAAGTTTCTATGGAAGAAATTTTTGACCAATCAGATGCATTGAGCCTTCATGTTCCGCTTACGCAGGAGACAGAATACCTTGTGAATGATGTATTCATCAATCGATTCAAGAAGAACATTTATATCATCAATACAGCAAGAGGTAAATGCCTGAAGACGGATGACCTTGTAAAAAATCTAAAATCAGGAAAGGTTTTGGGAGTCTGTCTCGACACAATTGAGTTCGAAGACACATCCTTCGAAGAATTCGCAATTCGCAATTCGCAATTCGCAATTCAGCCTTCATGGACATATTTACTGCAGTCTGATAGAACGATTCTCTCTCCCCACATTGCCGGCTGGACAGTCGAAAGCCATGAAAAACTTTCACGTGTATTATATGAGAAAATCTGTACTGTGATTTAAGTGATTCGTGTGATTAACATGATGAGAAGGTTGAATTTTAACCGATCCCAGGATAAAAATTATTTATCATAATTATCACACGAATCACTTAAATCACAGTCAAAAATTTATCTTTGCTACTCAGTAGTCTTTACCAATGGAAAACTTTATAGTATCTGCCCGTAAATACAGACCCGTTACATTTGATACGGTAGTCGGGCAACCAAATATTACCAATACGCTCAAGAATGCCATCAAGAATCATCATTTGGCGCAGGCATTTCTTTTCACAGGCCCGCGTGGCGTTGGTAAAACCACTACTGCACGTATTCTTGCCAAAGCAATAAATTGTGAAAATATTTCAGACAACATAGAAGCTTGCAATCAATGTGAATCCTGTCTATCATTTAACAGAGGAAATTCATTGAACATTTTTGAAATGGACGGTGCCTCGAATAACGGAGTTGAGGAAATCCGTTCTCTGGTAGAGCAAGTAAGATACGCTCCTCAGGGAGGAAAATATAAGGTCTATATCATTGATGAGGTTCACATGCTTTCAGGTCCGGCATTTAATGCTTTCCTGAAAACGTTGGAAGAACCGCCATCGTATGTTATTTTTATTTTAGCGACTACTGAAAGGCACAAAATTATTCCCACCATTCTTTCCCGTTGTCAGATTTTCGATTTCAATCGAATCAGCGTGGAAGGAATTGCAGGTCAATTAAAGGATATTGCAGGGAAAGAAAGTATAGTGGCGGAAGAAGACGCGTTGCATGTAATCGCTCAAAAGGCAGACGGAGCCATGCGTGACGCACTTTCCATGTTCGATCAGTTGGTGAGTTTTGCGGGAAACAATCTAACGTATAAAGCTGTGATCGAGAATCTCAACATTCTTGATTACGATTATTATTTCAAAGTCACAGATGATGTTCTTTCAGGAAATGTTTCTTCTGTCTTCCTTACCTTCAATGAGATTCTTAACAACGGTTTTGACGGTCATAATTTCATAAACGGACTTGCATCTCACTTCCGTGATTTGCTGGTTTGTAAAGATGAAGTGACACTTAAACTTCTTGAAGTGAGCCCCAGCATCCGTGAGAAATATAAAATTCAGTCACGGCAATGTTCAGTTAACTTGTTACTTGAACTGCTCGAGCTTTCAAGTAAATGCGACATCAGTTACAAAGCTTCCAAGAATCAACGTTTGCATGTTGAATTGATGTTGCTGAAAATGTGTTCGCATCTTGTTGCCGCTCCTTCTGATCCGTTCAAAAAAAAAGTTGAATCAGTAGTTGAAGATCATAAACCTGCAGTTGTAAACCAGGTTCCTTCTTCTCCGGTTTCAGTGCCAGCAGCTCCATTGGCTGAAGTAAATAGTCTGAAAGAACCTCAGCCGCCTTCTTTTTCTCCAAAAGAAAAGCCACAACCAACTCCTTCCTCCAGGAAAACGATTTCTATCACAGAGAATCTCAATTCTAAAAACGCTTCAAAGCCTGAAGTAAAGAAGACAGAGGAAGTTGTAGAACCTGTCATAACCAATACTTTCGCTATTCCGGATTTGGAAAGCGCATGGATGGAATATGCCAACCGTCTTCATACGCAGGGAAGATTCGCATTACACGCAGCTTTAATCAAGCGCACACCGGAATTGAAAGAAAACTTCAGCATTTTGTTTATAGTCGATAATCCGGCTGTAGAAAAGGATATGAACGATATTAAGATGGAGTTCATGGCTTTCATCAGGAAAAAACTGAACAACAATCAAGTTCAGCTTTCTACAGTGATCGAAAAAGATGGAACATCGGAAAACAAAGTTCCATACACATCAAAGGAGAAATACGAACACATGGCGGCAAAAAATCCTGCCCTGAATGAGTTGAGGAAGCAATTGGATCTGGAGATTGATTATTGAGATTTGAGTAGTGAGATATGCGTCCCGAAGTATCGGGATGCGAATAGTTTTTTCTCTTGATTCTTGGCCCTTGATTCTCGTCTCCTTTTCAGTCTTCAAAAGCACTTATTTCCACCCCGATTTATAGCCCGAAAACCCACATTTTTTATCCTCAGAATGAGGTTAAAAAAGTTCACTTTTCGAGTGATTTTTTTGCAATAAATCCCTTCCGTTTTATTATATTTACGATCTATTCAAAGCTGATTTTCTTATCAGCTTTTTTATGGTGAGGTGGAGCTGTTCACGCATCAAAACGGGGGTGGGGGAAACTTAATAATCATTTTAATGGACGAATTATTGACAGAACAGGACGCACAATCCCAGAAAAAATCTCAGGAGTATTCAGCTGACAGTATCCAGGTACTCGAGGGTCTCGAAGCCGTTCGGAAACGCCCGGCTATGTACATTGGTGATATCGGATTTAAAGGACTTCACCATTTGGTGTATGAAGTGGTTGATAACTCCATCGATGAAGCACTTGCCGGACATTGCAAGAACATTGATGTTTTCATTAATCCTGACAACTCAGTTACTGTAAAGGATGATGGTCGTGGTATTCCAACTGCGATCATGACCAAGGAGAAAAAGAGCGCTCTGGAAGTCGTTATGACGGTATTACATGCCGGCGGGAAATTCGATAAAGATTCTTATAAAGTTTCCGGCGGACTGCATGGTGTGGGTGTGAGTTGCGTGAATGCATTGTCAACTCACCTTACTGTAGTTGTTCATCGTGAGGGAAAAATTTTCACGCAGGAATATGCGAAAGGTAAACCGCTTTTTGATGTTAAAGTAATTGGCGAAAGCAATCGTACCGGTACAGAAACAACATTCCTCCCGGATTCAACGATATTTATCACTTCGGTTTATCAGTATGATACGCTTGCAGCGCGTTTACGTGAGCTTGCATTTTTAAATAAAGGAATTAAACTGAATCTTACCGATCTCCGTGAAGCAGATGCAGAAGGAAAAAATCCTACTGAAATGTTTTACAGTGAAGGTGGTTTGAAAGAATTCGTTGCTTACCTCGATGAAACACGTGAAAAGTTAATTGCTGAACCCATTTACATGGAAGGTGAGCGGGGCAACATTCCTGTTGAAGTGGCGATGCAATACAATACTTCTTTCAACGAAAATGTTCACTCGTATGTAAACAACATCAATACACACGAGGGAGGAACGCACCTTGCAGGTTTCCGCAGAGCATTAACTCGTACATTGAAAACGTATGCGGAAAAATCAGGTCAGCTTGACAAGATAAAATTTGAAATCAGCGGAGATGATTTTCGTGAAGGATTAACAGCGGTGATCTCTGTGAAAGTCCAGGAGCCGCAGTTTGAAGGACAAACGAAAACAAAGCTTGGTAACAACGAAGCGATGGGTGCGGTTGATCAAGCTGTGAGTGAAATGCTTTCTAATTATCTTGAAGAGCATCCGAGAGAAGCAAAAACAATTGTTGACAAAGTAATTCTCGCTGCAACTGCGCGTCATGCTGCACGCAAGGCGCGTGAATTGGTTCAGCGTAAGAGTGTATTGACGGGAACCGGACTTCCCGGAAAACTTTCAGATTGTTCCGACAGCGATCCTTCTGTTTGCGAAATTTATTTAGTCGAGGGAGATTCTGCGGGCGGTACAGCCAAGCAAGGCCGTAACCGTGCTTTCCAGGCTATCCTTCCCTTGAGAGGAAAAATTCTCAACGTGGAGAAAGCGATGGAATACAAAATTTATGAGAACGAGGAAATCCGGAACATCTATACAGCACTCGGTGTTTTTCGTGACGAGAAAATGGAAGGTCGTCCACTCAACATGATAAAATTGCGTTATCACAAAATTGTGATCATGACCGATGCCGATGTTGACGGAAGTCACATCACCACGTTGATTCTTACATTCTTCTTCAGGCATTTGAAGGAGTTGATTGAAGAAGGATATTTGTACATCGCAACACCGCCACTTTACCTCGTGAAGAAAGGAAAAGAACAACGCTATGCATGGACGGATGAACAACGTTTAGCAGCCGTGAAAGAACTGGCGAAAGATGGGAAAGAAGAAAATGTAGGTATACAGCGTTATAAAGGACTTGGAGAAATGAACGCGGAACAGTTATGGGAAACAACCATGAACCCTGAAACACGAACGTTGAGACGAGTTACGATCGACAGCGCAGCAGAAGCAGATCGTATTTTCGCCATGTTAATGGGAGATGACGTTCCTCCTCGCAGGGATTTTATCGAGAAGAATGCGAAGTATGCGAAGATTGATATTTAATTTGATGATGTGATAATTTGATAATTGAATCAGCGGAAAAATTGATCATAGCTCACGACTTTAGTCGTGGGAAAAAAGAAATCAAATATTTCAAAAACGATTTCAATCGTTTCGTTTTTTTGTTTCGAAGAAAAATTAATAAATGTGTGCTTCGATTTTCGGAGCACATTTTTTTTTGAAAAAATCGATTTAATTTTTGATCGGAATCTCTGTCTTATTGTTATCCGGATCCAGCCAATAAAATTTAAAAGAGATCAGATTGTTTATGTCTTCATTAGTTAAATCAATCTCGAATTTTGTCTTGAATGTCTTTCCAAAAGAAAACAGCTTTGTTTATTTATCATCAAATCAGCATTCTCAAATTATCAAATCAATTCCCGAGTTCTTTCAACGCCAACCACGTCATCAATCCCATTCCTGTTTCGAGAGCAGTTTCGTCAATATTAAAAGTAGATGTGTGAACAGGAGAGATGATTCCTTGTTTTTCATTTCTGACACCGAGACGATAAAAGCAAGCCGTTGATTGTTGAGAGAAAAAAGCAAAGTCTTCTGCAGCCATCCAGATTTCAAGATCCTCTACATTTTCTTTTCCTAAAAAATCTTCCGCATGTTTACGAGTGCGATCAGTCAGTTCTTCATCGTTAATCAAAAACGGATAACCACGCACGATGTTGAACTCGCAAGATCCTCCCATGCTTTCTGCAATTCCTTCCGCCATCTTTTTCATTTTGCGGTGAGCTTCATCGCGCCATTTCTCATCCAATGTTCTGAATGTTCCTTCAAGGTAAACTTCATCGGGAATTACATTGGTTGCTCCGTTTGCAATCACTTTTCCGAAGGAGAGAACAGACGGAACAGAAGGTTTCGCAACCCTGCTTACAATTTGCTGCAATGCAACGATCATGTGCGATGTAATCAAAACAGGATCAATATTCAAATGCGGCATAGCAGCATGTCCGCCTTTGCCTTTTACTTTCACATAAATTTCGTCAGTGCTTGCCATGTAGAGGCCTTTGCGAAAGCCAACTTTTCCTGCTTCAATCTGTGGCATTACATGCTGACCTAATACAGAATTTGGCTTCGGATTTTCAAGCACACCTTCTTTAATCATCAATGAAGCACCGCCGGGAAGTTTTTCTTCTCCGGGTTGAAAAATCAATTTCACCGTTCCGTCAAATTCATTTTTTAATTCCGATAGAATTTTTGCAACACCAAGCAGCGATGATGTATGAACATCATGACCACAGGCATGCATCACTCCGTTATTTTGTGATCTGTAATCAACAGTATTCGTTTCAAGGATTGGTAAGGCATCCATGTCTGCACGCAATGCCACCACTTTCTTGGTGGGGTTTTTTCCTTCAACTAAAGCGACTACACCTGTATTCGCAAGTCTTTGCTGTTGCAGGATTCCGAACTCCTTCAGCTTTCCTTCCACAAATTTCTGCGTCTCGAACTCATGAAATGACAATTCAGGATGACTGTGAATGTGCCTTCGACAGGAGACAATTTCAGCATGAAATTGTTTTGCCAGGGACTTTATTTTGGTTGAATCAATCATCGGAAATATAAATTATTTTTCGGAAGATGAACAGTGAAAACTATTTTCCGAAATACATTTTCAGGGCGACAATAAACATGAATACTGCAAAAACTTTTTTAACGGTGACAGCGCTTAAACTGATCGCGATTTTACTTCCGAAAAAACTTCCGATCACAAAAGTAAAACAGAGGATAGCTGCAATTTTCCAGTCTACCATTCCTTGTTTATGATAGTTCATCACTGCGAGTATACCGATTGGGGGAAGCATCATGGCAAGAGAAGTTCCTTGCGCTGCATGCTGTGTCATACCGAAAAAATAAACGAGACAGGGGACGATGATCAAACCGCCACCGATACCAATGAAGCCGCTGAAAATGCCGGCGAGTACGCCAATGGCAAGAATGATAAGTACAGAAGTCATGGAATATTGCTTATGCATGTGAATTAAAAATCAAGACTGAGCGAAAGATAAAAAACATATGGTTTCACAATGTAATCTTCCACACCCCAGGCCCAATCAGCGCGAATGAAATAACCGAGCAGCCGTGTACGCAATCCGAAACCATAGCCCGCAACGATGGGTTCATGCTGACTGATCAGTGTAATAGTAAACGGCTGGTTTGTGATTACCTGGTTGTTGAGCTTGCTCGTTGAATCATACGGTGAACGGCCTGTCCATGCAGTGCCAATGTCTCCGAAACCTACTACCTGGAAGTTTCGGATGAAGTCTGATTTAATCGGACGGTTCAGCAAGTATTTAAAAATCGGAATCCGAAGTTCACTGTTGATTAACGCAAATGTATTTCCGTTGCGGATGTTTTGATCGAACCCGCGAAGGTTTGTAGCGAGCGATTGGTAAGCATAATTCTGACTGTAATCAATTTGTGTCGTTGGATCAAACTTTGGAACCAACCAGTTGTCTGTTGATCCGAGGTAATAAATAATTTTCTCATCACCGAATGAAGTTCCTGCTGCAAAACGATTTGCCCAGATCATTTCCCGGTGTATTTTCTGATAATGTCGTACGTCCACACCAACTACATACATGCTGGTATTTTCCTGGTCAACTTGTTTATAGTACTCACCGAAAACTTTCAATCGCGTTCCGTTATAAAGATTCACGCCTGTGCTCAGTGTATTGTCTAAAACATATTCTACGCGTGCTGTTCCCCAGTTCATGTACTGATTTGGTTCTTTCAGCGTTGCAAGGTCGGTGGAGAGAAAGACAAGGCGATCATTTCTGAATGCAATGGATCCGCGAACGCTCGACACATCGCTGAACGGCCATTTGTTGAAGTATCTCAACTCATGTGTATGAACTTTCGCAGCAATAGGTCCGGAGAAAATTTCTCGTGCCTGGCGGTAGAATGTCAATTGCTTGTCCATTCTCCGCTTTAGGTTTTCATAACTCAGAAAATATTCATTGCTGTTCAAATCGCCCGCAAGCTTGAAACCGCCGGTAATCCTGTAATCTTCGAGGAGGTCGCTGATTCCTAGTTTGAAGAAACCATTTAATCCCGGGTTAAAATATAAAGCGCCTCCTCCTGTGAAAGCCTGGTAAGTTGTATTCAATAGACTGTTGTCAAGCTGACTTACAAAATATGTTGAAGAAAAAGCAGGATCGTAATTGCGTTGCTTCGGGAGAGTGAAAGTAACTGTATCGCTTCCTGTTTGTGTTTGCTGCGTACCTGCAACTGGTATAGGAACAGCAACAGCAGGAGTTTCTTTTTTCTTCTCTTTTTTATTTTTTGATTTCGGAAAGTCCGTTTGAAAAACGTAATTGTCGATGTCAACATGATTTGAATCCTGTACAACTTTATTTTCTGTTGGACTTTCTACAATCACCGTCTCGTTTGCAGGCGCATTCTGCTGCGATGGTGTGGATGGAGATACAACCGCAGTCCGGAGAGATTCATTTCTGAAAAGTGTATTCGGAACGGAACTCTGAGAAGCAGTCGATTTGGAAATCTTATCTACGTACAGTCGTAACCGTCCCTTTGAATAAAAGATTTCACTCAACCGCGTTCCGCTGATGTTCACATCCTGCGCTACAATATTCCGTGCATAATTAGTTTGAGGAAATGTCTGGACAATCATCCGGTAATGTTCTGCCGTGTCAACAAAGCTGATGGCGCTGTCAAGGTGTGCCACGTACCGGTTTACGATTCCATTTTCATCGCTGAGGTAAGCAATGTTATCGGCATCGTATTGCATCGGCTGCACTTCGTTGAAAGAAGGAGTATTGGTGATTCTCTTCAGTAATTTAGATTTGCCTTTGTAGTTATAATAGAAAACATCGAACGTGGATGAAACGGGCAGCTGATTTTTTTTGTCCACATCCAGCGTATCATTCACACGATTCGAACTAAACACAATGGCTTTCGACCTGTTAATAAAATGAGGATTTAAGTCATCGTAAATGTCTTTGGTGATTTGGTCGAAGGTTCTTGTCCGAAGATTGAAAACAAAAATATCACTCTGTCCTTTTTGAATGGCTGACATCACGATACTCTGTCCGTCATCAGCATAAGAGAAGTCAAGCACTTTTTCGAAATTGAAAAGCTGGTTCTCTTCCGTCTTTTTTGTTTCCGGAGTGTAGGTATCCATCCACAATTTTCCTTTGCGTTCACGGATGATGGCAAGCACACGTCCTGTCGGATGCCATGCTAAAGCAGGGAATGTTTCATCCGTTTCCTGGCTGTAAGAACGGTAGCCGCCACGCATAATTTTTTTCTTTTTCTTTTTGTCTACATCGTAAATGTAGACTTTGTACTTCCCGAGATCGTTTGTTACGTAGGCGATGTTTCTCCCGTCAGGACTTGCTTTTAGTTGGTTGTAAATAAGAGATGGCTTCGGTTTTTTTACGACAGGATTGGATGGAAGTGAGTCACGGTTTACATCGGAGTTTGCATACATCTTCTCCATACTCTCTTTCCAGTTGTCTGACAACATGTTCACAGAAACTCCAAGAACATACAAGAATCCACTTTCAATATTCCTGTTGACGCGCGTCATGTAAAGAAGATTGGAAACAGATGATTCACTGTACGTATCAATGATGTATTTCCAGATGGAATGTCCTGCATACAAAGCGTCCGTTCCCGTGAGATGATTGAACTTCAGGTATTTTTTGTTAACGATGCCGTCACGCACACGATTGTCAATTTCAACGTCCCATTTCCGGGAGATATAGGAAATCAATCCGTTCAAATACCAGTCGGGGAGAGCCAGCAGCGCGGAATTCTGAATCCTGTCTTTGATATCGCCACCATACATGATCTGGTCAATCAATACTCTTGCAATACCTGAACGAATCTGCTGATGCAATTTTTCATGATCTCCTGTAAAATAGATGAATACTTTGTTGCCGACAATTTTCGTAACACCGCCAATGTTGTTTGCATTGTCTTCGGTTTCGAGCCCGATGTTGCTTTGCTTGGCATCACTCAGTTTGTTGTAAATGATAAACTGGATTCGTCCGTCCAATTTATAGTCCAGCAACTTTTCAATTTCCTCCAGGTCCTCGTTAGCCGTTCTCCCTGTAAATGTGGCAAGCTCAAGACCTCCGAGATAATAATATGTATCGAAGTTTTTCCATTTCATAAACGTCCAGAAACGTTCGTCATACTGAACACGGTTTTTTCCAAAAGCCATCTGGTAACCGTTGTAAAACTGGCCGGAACTTTTTTGAGAAAAGAAAGTCAGGAACAGAAAAGAAAGTGCAATTCCCGTAATGTTCCGTTTAAATGCTGAAATGAAAAGCACAAATTTTTAGTTTGAAATTAGCTATGCGAATTTAACCAATTTTATTCAACTTCGGATCACATCTTTGTAAAGGTTTATTGACAGGTAAAGAACATTTACTATGCGACTTTTGGATGAGATCAATGCTTAGTTTTGCATCCGTTATGATCACTGTCAACTCCTTTACGTTTGGTCCGTTTGAAGAGAATACCTATGTGTTGCACGATGAAACCATGCAATGCATAATCCTTGATCCGGGTTGTTATACTGCGGATGAGAAACGCGAGTTGGCTGATTTTATTGAGATCAACAAGCTGAAACCTGTGAAGCTGATCAACACACATGCTCACATTGATCACATGCTGGGAAATAATTTTGTGGCGGGGAAATACAATCTCAAGCTTGAAATGAATGAACACGATGTAAAACTGTTGAAGGCTGCTCCAACTTATGGACAAATGTGGGGAATCAATGCTGAGCCTTCTCCTGATCCTGATGTTTTGTTAAAGGAGGGAGATGTTGTCGAATTCGGGAATTCAAAACTTGAAGCTTTATTTACTCCCGGGCACAGCGAAGGAAGCATTTCTTTTTATTGCCGTGAAGATGATTTTGTAATAGCCGGAGATGTGTTGTTCTACGGAAGTATTGGAAGAACGGATCTTCCGGGAGGGAATTTTGATACGCTAATCAGTAGCATCAAAGAAAAATTATTTCCGTTAGGTGATTCCTGCAAAGTATATTCAGGTCACGGACCCGAAACGTCCATTGGTTTTGAAAAGGAAAACAATCCTTTTTTATAAGTTTTTTCCTGCGACCAATTTTTTTGAAGCCTTATAACAAAGCCATGTGAAAGGGACTGCTGCTAATACGTCAATTGTGTAATGCACATGCTGGATAAGGACGAGCACTCCGATCATGATGGAGAAGAATAGCAGGATCGCTTTGAATTTTTTTTGCGAGACAGAATAGTAGATCGATAAAATCGAAGAGACATGTCCGGAAAAAAATAAGTCATGAGAACAGATTTTACCGTTTGTAGTGAAGAGCAGGCTTAGTACAGGCTCTTTTAATTCGATGTAACCTAGAGGAGGATTCAGGTGAACAAAGTAAAGTGAAACAACTCGTGTAATCGTAACGAACGCATACGTTTGAAATGCGATTACTAAATTTTTCGGATGAATGAAATTGCAGGCAAGGCAGATAATTACTCCTGTATAAAGAAAGAAGAACACCATCCATGAAACGTCCTTAGCTGGAATATTATCTACAACAATATCGCTAAGAACTCTTCCCTGGCGGGCTTCAAGATAATCGAAGTAGTGTGGAAAGAAAGAAGCAACGCCGATAATCATTGCCAATGTAAAAAAGAACTGCAGTTGGAAATTTTTTTTCTTCCAAACTTCATTCCAGTTTTCTTTGATTTGAGTTATGTAAGAAGTTGTTACCAAACAGAAATGCAATTAAGAAGGATTCACGTGTAATTCTTCGGATGCAAATATAATTCGAATCAGATCAAGCTTAGGATTTTTTTCTCGACTTCTTCACTGTCCCATTTGTTTTCAATATCGGGCAAACTCATGATATGTTTCATGATTTCTTCCTGATTCTTGCCGTTACGCAATGCATCTGCATAAGGAATGTGACTGAAGGTAACCTGTGAATACAACGGCAACCATTTATCCGGATATTTTTTGTTGAAGTTGGCTTCGATTTTTTTTCGGAGAAGAAATTTTTTATCGCCTACAAGATCCCGCATCTCGATAAAGTTCTGCAATGCCAGTTCTGCAATTGCATCTGCATTCGGTTTACGTTGCTCTTCGAATAGTTTGAAAATAGTTTTCCAGTCATCTTCATCTTGATTCATCAGTTCATTTAATACGGTACAATCTTCAAAGCCGCAGTTCATCCCTTGTCCGAAGAATGGAACGATGGCATGTGCAGCGTCTCCGAGAAGCAAGACTTTGTCTTTGTGCGACCATGGAAAACATTTTACAGTAACGAGTGAGCCGGTAGGATTTGCAAAGTAATCATGAACTAAAGAAGGCATCAATTGACGAGCATCTGGAAATACTCGTCTAAAGAATTCTTCCAAATCATTTTCATTTTTTATGGAAGCGAAGGAATCTTTTCCTTCATGTGGAAAGAACAACGTGCAGGTAAAACTTCCATCGAGGTTGGGAAGTGCAATCAACATGTAACCTCCTCGAGGCCAGATGTGGAGTGCATTCTTTTCCATCTGCCATTGACCGTTTGGTCCGGCAGGAATCGTCAGTTCTTTGTAACCGTGTTCAATGTAATGTTGCGAATATTCAAAACGGTCGGTGGAAAGTTGCAGCTGAAGTCTCGCAGCAGAGAACGCTCCGTCAGCGCTGAAAATGAGATCACTTTTTATTTCGCCAAGCTGATGAGATAATGAATTTTCAGTTTTTGTAATTCCATTTTCAAGATCAACTCCCGTGCAACGTTCGTTGAAAGTGATTTTTACATTTTTATTTTTTTCTGCAACATCCATCAAAGCGCAATTCAATCCGCCTCTTGAAACTGAATTAATTGCTTGTCCTTCTTTTCCGTAAGGCTGAAAATTAATTTCTCCGTCTGTAGTATGGATCACGCGTCCATACATCGGAATCATCACTTTGCGGATTTCCTCTGCAATGCCAACGCCTTCCAGTCCACGCAAGCCGCGATCACTGAGTGCAAGGTTGATTGAACGTCCGGCAACTACTTTTTCCTTTCGCATGTCACCTCTGCGTTCAACAATCGTTACCGAATGTCCGCGCTTTGCTAGATAAATGGAAAGCAGACTTCCGACTAATCCTGCTCCGACTATGGTGATATTTTTTTTCATGCTGGTTTAATTGTTCACACAAAGGCGCAAGGTTCACAAGGAATTTCTTGGCGAGCTTTGCGCCTTTGCGAGAAAATCATTTCATTAATTCGTTTTTCAAAATCTCCCCAAACCGAAATACATCTTCAAATGAATTATAGAGCGGAACGGGAGCGATCCTGATCACATCCGGTTCGCGCCAGTCAGCAATCACTCCCTGCTCTGTAAGACTTTTGAAAATCTCTTTTCCGTTTCTTGAAAAGACGAGTGATAGCTGACAACCTCGTTCGTATTTGTTTGAAGGAGTTATGATCTTAATTTCGGATTTTGGATTTTGAATTTCGGATTGAGTTTGCTTAATGATGTATTCAAGATACCCTGTGAGGTCATCACTTTTCTGTCTCAAATTTTCCATTCCCGCTTCATCAAACATATCCAGCGATGCTTTCAACGCTGACATCGACAAAACAGGATCATTGCTCAAAGCCCACGCTGAAGCGGATTTCACAGGTTCGAAGTTTCTCGAAATTGTAAAACGTGTTTCAGGATTGTTTCCCCACCAACCAGCAAACTGAGGAAGATTTTTTCCAAAATGCTTGTCGTGAACAAAAATTCCGGATACACTTCCCGGTCCGGCATTGAGATATTTGTAACTGCAGAAGCAGGCGTAATCAACATTCCAGTCATGCAGCTTCATCAGTACATTGCCTGCTGCGTGAGCCAAATTGAATCCGCAGGTTGCTCCAACTTTATGAGCAGCAGCAGTTATTTTTTCAAGATCTAAATATTGTCCCGTGTAATAATTCACGGCTCCAAGCATCACCGTTGCAAGCGAATCACCGCAATCGCTGATTGCTTTGAGGATATCTTCAGTACGCAAACAAAATTCTCCTTCACGCGCTTTCAGGTAAATGACGGCATCATCAGGATTGTATCCATGAAATTTTGCCTGCGATTGAACCGTGTACAAATCAGATGGAAAAGCATCATACTCGCAAATAATTTTGTAACGGGATTTTTCAGGACGATAAAAAGACACAAGAAGTAAATGTAGATTCACCGTGAGAGAGTTCATCACAACAACCTCCGAAGAGTTTGCTCCCAGCAATTTCGCAACGCTGTCTTTCAAAAATTCTTTGTAGTGATACCACGGATTGCGCGCATGAAAATGTCCCTCAACACCGTACGTTGCCCAGTCTTCCAGTTCTTTCACTACATAATCTTGCGTTGATTTTGGCTGAAGTCCAAGCGAATTACCTGTGAAATAAATGACATCCTTCCCATTCATGAGAGGAAAATAAAACCGTTCACGGAAATGCCTGAGCAAATCCGCTTCATCCGTTTTCCTGGCAAACTCCAATGTGTTCTTATAAATCATCCTTAAATCTGTTCAGCCCAAAAGTAGTATTTTGAAGTATATTTGCATCCTCATTTTATATAACATGAAACGCGATAAATCCAATCAGCTTTTTGAAAAAGCCAAACAGTATTTTCCGGGCGGAGTAAACTCCCCGGTTCGTGCATTCCGTTCTGTCGGCGGAACTCCTTTATTCATTGAACGTGGTGATGGTTGCAGGATCTACGATGCTGACGGAAATGAATTCATTGACTTCTGTGGTTCCTGGGGGCCCCTGATTCTAGGGCACAATCATCCGAAAGTGAAAGAAGCCATCATCAAAGCTGTTGAACATGGAACTTCCTTTGGCGCTCCTACACAAAAGGAAAATGAGTTGGCTGAAATGATTCTTCAGCACAATCGCTTTATTGAAAAGCTGCGTTTCGTCAGTTCGGGAACTGAGGCTGTAATGAGTGCACTTCGATTAGCAAAAGGATATACCGGAAAATCTGTAATCATAAAGTTTGAAGGATGCTATCACGGACATGTTGATTCGATGCTGGTGAAAGCCGGAAGCGGACTTTCTACATTTGGAATTTCTTCTTCTGCCGGAGTGAGTGAGGAAGTTGCGAAGGAAACAATTGTCCTTCCATTAAATGATAAGCGTGCAGTTGAAGTTGCGATTGCAGATTATGCGCATGATATTGCAGCGATCATTATTGAACCTGTTCCTGCAAACAACGGTTTGCTGTTGCAGGATAAATCTTATTTGGAATTTTTGAGAGAGATAACAAAGAAAAATAACATCCTGCTCATTTTTGATGAAGTGATTTCAGGTTTTCGTTTGGGCTTTGAAGGTGCTGCTGCATATTACAACATTCAACCTGACATCATCACTTACGGAAAAATCATTGGCGGAGGAATGCCTGTTGGTGCGTACGGTGCAAGCGAAAAAATCATGTCCCACATTTCTCCCGAAGGAAATGTGTACCAGGCCGGAACACTTTCCGGAAATCCTGTGGCCATGAGTGCTGGAATTGCTCAGTTGAGAGAATGTCTTGATTCTGATTTTTATTCGGAGTTGGAAGAGAAGGCCAATTATTTTATTGATCTCATTCGAAAGGAATTTGAAGTTCAAAGTTCAAAGTTCAAAGTGCTTAGTATCGGAAGCATCTTTTGGTTTGCATTTACTGACAAAATAAAAATTCAAAGTGCTGATGACATTGATCCCGCCAGCATGAATTATTTTAAAGTGTTACATCATGAATTACTTGAACGTGGCGTTTACCTCGGGCCTTCAGGATATGAAGTAGGTTTTGTTTCTGCTGCGCACACAAAAGAAGATTTGAAAGTTGCCGCTGAAAAAATCTGCGAAGCTTTGAAAGTTGTTTTTGCGAAAGAAACAGTGAGCCAATAAAAAAATCAGCCGCAATTAATTTGAGTTTTGAACCTCATTTATTACGGCTGATTTTTAAAATCAAAAGCAAGCTTACTTCGTACTCTCACACTTTCTCACTCTCCCACCGTCTCACTTTCTCAATCAGTACATACTCAACGGCATGTCCTTATTGTAAGTAACGGCATAGGTAAACGACAGTGACTTATTCTCTTTACTTGCCATCGTAGTATTCCATTTCAACAAACCGGTTGTTTCATTGTATTCTGCTTTGCCGTTGTCTTTCACTTCTACCTTGATGTTTTTATTCAGCGCAACAGGAATTTGATCTTCAATAATAAGATTGACGGATTTGCTCTTGTTGTTTTTCATTTTCAGTTCGTAGGTAATTGTCTTTACAATGTCATTCCCGAACACTTTGCTCTTTTCCTTTTCGGGAAGTTTTTTTCTGCTCACCGTAATTCCGTGGTCGCGTCCCAGCGCAAGTTCCAGCGTATCGCCAAGTACTGAAGGATTCAACACTGTTTCTCCAACATAGGTTCCTTCATAGAAAACCGTTGCTTTGCCGGGCAACAGGTTCAACTCTTCCCAACCTGTAACTTTTGCGAGAAGAAAAGCTTCGTTCTCGATTTTCGGAACTACATAGTGGTAATAGTCTGAAGGAAGTTCTTCTGATTTTACAGATACCACATGCGTGATTCCGTCAGAAGGAATGGAGTAGGGAAGCTTCACATCAAACTCCACGTTGGTCATCGTTTCAACCATCTGTGAATAGTTTGCAGCAGATTGTGCCGGACTTAATTCTTCCATTTTCTCTTTCAGCTTTTTGGTCTCATCATCTACATCCGCCAGTTGGCGCATAGCTCCTCCGAACGTGGTGGTTGCATCTCTTCTTGCAGCGTAATAATTGAGATACCAAATAGGAAGTTCGGGTTTGATATTGCTACGGTTCGGATTGCTTGTACTCAGTTTAAGATTCACTTCATTCCAGTCTTCTCCTGAATTCTGAAATACATTTGCCTTGTAAGTAAGCTGAACAGGTTCTGCAGTTCCACGTGAACGAAGATCGTACGATGGCGTCCATCCGGCATTGGAGACGATGTAACTCACGTCAACAACTCCTGTAACTGCTTCTTCCGCACTTACAGTCACAATAACCTGGTGAATTGGCTCATATTTTTTTGCTGTCGCTTGGTTACTCTTATAAGTTTTCAGATCGTTGAGACGCGCAGTCAGTTTTGTTTTAGTGTCCGACAATCGTTGCTCTGCTCTTTTTATTTTACCAAGTTGTGCATTGATGTCAGTGAGTTTCGCGCGAAAAAATTCCATTGCATCTTTTAACATCGGCAGCGAATCACTCTTTCCTTCACCGAGTGTCAGCTTGTTTTTGAGGATCATATTCTTTTCAAGCATGAGTGCATTTTTCTTTTCTCCTGATTCATCGAGAGTGAAGCCAAGTTCCATCAAAGAATCTTCAATGAATTTTATTTCTCTCTGAATTTCTTTTGGCAGGGTTTCTTCGGATTCCTTCGGAGGTTCAGGATATTTGATCGTGTGTTTTACTTCAAGTACGATGAAGTTTCCTTTTCTTCCGGCTTGTATGCTTGCTGGATTGATGAATGGTGAAAGTCCGCTGAAGACAAGTTCGCTGATTCCGGGAACAAGATTCACTGTGGATGAGCGGAATACCTGCGCTCCCTGTGTGAAAATGGTGACATTCTTTACGGTTGACTTTACCGTTTTTTCTGTGGTTGCATGTGCATTTACGGCAATGAAAAGCATTGCTGCCAGGATGATTTTTTTCATTTTAGTTGGATTTAAAAGTTTGTGTTTATAAAAAAGCAGAAAGCGATTTTCTGTTTTGAGAAAAGGAGATGCAAGTATGGAAATGATTCCATAAAAAAATCTGCATCGGGAAAAATAAATCCTCTATTAGTATATTCGTAAAGATTCGTAATTAGTAGATCTACCTAAATGGATTCCCGAAATCAAAGATGCTCCAGAATCCTTTCTTCTTGTTCTTTTGGTTCCATCCATAAATTTCCCGTGCAACAGCCAGCCAGCCTTTGTTGCCTGACTTAAGGAGAAACAATACAGCTGCCTTATTTCCTTCGGATGCATCAATCAAAGCAGAGAGTTCTCGGTGACCGGATTTTATAAGCCACATTTTTGCATCGTCTTGTCCGCGAAAGCCGTCAATCAATGCTGCAAGTTCCCGATGATTGTTTTCAAGCAGCCAGGTAAATGATTTCTCCATATCCTCAAAAGCATCCCAAAATTCTGAAAGCTCTTTGTAGCCATTGTCGATGAGCCATTCTTGCGCTCCTTCTTCCCCACGGATGGCGGCACACAGTTTCAGCAAACTAAAATCATCGTATTCTCTCATAACAGGTCTTTGAATAAAAGTAATAAAATAAATTGTAGCTGCATTGTACCGTCAACGAAAATGCGGCAATAATATTTGTTCATTCGTTGGTGAGAAAATAAAATTAGCAACAGTGCAACGAATGCTGAAAGACAGAGTGGAATCACGAAAGCATGCCTTGAAATAGATGGAGACATTTCAAATTGAAGATAAACAAGGAATATGAAAGCGATCAATGTTAGGACTCCTATCAATTTTGATCCTTTCACCCCTATTCGCTGTGGCAGCGTTGTAACGCCCCATTTTTTTTCCTGTTCCATGTCACGGATTTCAAAAGGAATACAAATCGCGAACATGAAAAGAAAACGTTCCACGAAAAGTGCTAACGATGATTTTGTAAATGCATCCATGTTGCTGTCAAAAAGAGGGATGGTAACGGTAGTATATGCCCACACAAAAGCAATCGTGCTAATTTTAATTAGTAGTACTTCCCTGAGTCTTTTCTTTTTTCCGCTCAACTTAAATAGGGGAATTGAATAGCCAAGTGTAATCAAAGCAATCGGAAGAAAAGTTAAAAGTGCTTTTATGTGAATGAAGAATGCTGAACTGCAAATTCCTGCAAGTGAAATGCTGATCATGATTTTTGTCATACTTGAAATCTTTTTCACCCGATGCGGAAAAGCAGAAATTGAAAAAGGAGTTTCGCCAAAGAGATTGGAGACTTTGTGAAAGTTGTAGATGAATAACGTTGAAAAGAAAACAAAATAAGTAAGTGCTGTGAGTTTCAGTGGTTGTTCAGTAAGAATATAGGTTGTAAGAACAAGGCATGCAGATGCAGATGCAATGAATAAATAAGTGTTCAGAAAAAAATCAGCAATCTTCTTCATCCCGTAAAGTGTATGATTGGGTTGAATAGCCCGAAGCAATTAATTGTGGGTAGCAATTGAGAAGGTCGCAACTCCGACAGCAAATCCTGCTAGTCCGAACAAGAGTGAATTTTTAATTTTTTTATCACGGACTTTTCGCTGGTAACCTTCGCGGTATTCTTCCACCTGGATCAATGCAGGATCAGAGACCTTCTGTTTGCTCATGTCGGGAGAAAATGAACCGACAACCGTGGAGTAAATAGCCGGACCAATGATTCCATAGAATCCGAAAAGACTGATTCCTCCGCCGACAGCAAATGCGGCAAGCTTATTTGGAGTATTCTTGTAATAAGCTAATGCATCCTGTTCACCGCGAATGAACATCCTCATCTGGTCCACCGTGAAATCATCTTCTTCCAAACTATCTGGCACATAAAACATCTGTTCACTTCCATTAGCGTGCTTTATAGAAAACAGATTTTCTATACGGACGCTTTTTAATTTGCTTCCTTCTTTCAGTCCCATGTAAGAAACTCTGTATCCGCCAACTTCAATATTCCTGGCAACGATGGTCTTTCCGCCAAGCAAAAACAGGGTGTCTTGTGCAGTCGTATTAAAACCCAAACAGAGGAAAAGTAAGAAAAGTACAATCCTAAGATTCATGTAGAAATTTTTTCAAAACTACGATAAATTAACCGTGTGAAAAAATGATGTGCTGTCCCGAAGTTTCGGGATGATAATGTGCTGATTTGATAGTGAAATGGGAGGAACAAAATCAAAAGAAATGATCTCACTTTCCCACTCTCTCACTTTCTCACTTTTCTTCATTTTGAACAAAGAACTTCGAACCAACTAGAGGTTAAATCATTAAATTTGCATCCGATAAAAACCTGCTTTTGAATGTCACAATTTGATTTTGCCGCGCGGCACATAGGTCCGAATGATAAAGAAGTTTTGCAGATGCTGGAACAGATTGGTATCCGTTCACTCAGTCAGTTAATTGATGAAACGGTTCCGGCTTCCATCCGCCTTAAGGGAAAGTTAGATATCCCGGAAGCGATGAGCGAATTTCAGTTTCTGAATGAGCTTCGTGAAATTGCGAAGCAAAATAAGACGTTCAAATCATACATTGGTCTTGGCTATTACAATTGCATAACACCCGGTGTTGTGCAACGGAATATTCTTGAGAATCCGGGTTGGTACACGGCTTATACACCATACCAGGCTGAGATTGCCCAAGGACGATTGGAAGCCTTGCTGAATTTCCAGACAATGGTAATTGATCTCACAGGAATGGAAATCGCCAATGCATCACTTCTTGATGAAGCAACAGCAGCTTCGGAAGCGATGCACATGTTTTATGCATCACGATCAAGAGGGGCGAAGCAAAAAAATGCAAGCAAATTTTTTGTTTCATCAACGTGTTTCCCTCAGACAATTGATGTATTGAAAACCCGTTCCGCTCCGCTGAATATTGAGCTGGTAATCGGTGATCACTCGAAGACTGTTGTTGACGAAACATTTTTCGGAGCGTTGCTTCAATATCCTGATTGCAACGGAGAAGTTCAGGCATATAAAACGTGGGTGGAAGACGCACACGCTAAAAATATCCAGGTAGCTGTTGCTGCTGACCTTATGTCGCTTGCTTTGCTTACTCCTCCCGGTGAATGGGGTGCTGATGTTGTGCTTGGCAATACGCAGCGTTTCGGAGTTCCTCTTGGTTATGGCGGACCACACGCTGCTTACTTTGCAGCGAAAGAAAATCATAAACGTGAGATGCCGGGAAGAATCATTGGTGTTTCCGTGGATGTTCATGGTAACCGTGCTATGCGCATGGCTTTACAGACGAGAGAACAACACATTCGGAGAGACAAGGCAACGTCTAATATTTGCACGGCACAGGTGTTACTTGCTGTGATGGCAAGCATGTATGCAGTTTATCACGGGCAGGAGGGAGTAAAGCACATTGCGACTTCCATCCATATGCGTACGCAAGAGTTAGAGGCGGGTTTGAAAAAACTGGGCTTTGCTCAACATAATAAAATGTATTTCGATACACTTCTTGTTGAAGTTGGAAATGAGCTCGAAGCTATTCGTGTAAAAGCAGTTGAAGCGAAAATCAATTTCAGATATGTTGATGGGAACCGTATTTCCATTAGCCTTGATGAAACTTCCGGTGAAAAAGAAGTGGCAGATATTCTTAATGTTTTTGCTTCTGCAAAAGGAACTAAATCCACGCAAGGTTCTACTAAAGCAAACGCTGAAATTATTCACGGTGAATTAAAGCGAACATCACA
Organism: Bacteroidota bacterium; assembly: GCA_043742705.1. GTDB lineage: Bacteria > Bacteroidota > Bacteroidia > AKYH767-A > 2013-40CM-41-45 > JAPLDA01. The sequence continues at coordinate 6,681 of JAYTXY010000134.1, read as the reverse complement.
GTTTCTAACGCATCCTGTTTTTAACACACATCATTCGGAAACGGAAATGCTTCGTTACATTGCTTTGCTCGAGAAAAAAGATTTGTCTCTCAATCATTCCATGATTCCGCTTGGTTCATGTACGATGAAGTTGAATGCAACTTCTGAAATGGTTCCGTTAAGCTGGGATGCATTTAGTTCCATTCATCCTTTTGTTCCGATCGACCAGGCGCAAGGATATGCTCAGATAATTTCTGAACTTGAAAAATATTTGTGCGCGATCACGGGTTTTGCTGCTGTTTCACTGCAACCGAATTCAGGAGCACAGGGAGAATATGCAGGACTGATGGCGATTCGTGCATACCATGTAAGCAGAGACGATCATCATCGTAATGTTTCGCTGATTCCTTCTTCTGCACACGGAACAAATCCTGCAAGTGCTGTGATGGCGGGAATGAAAGTTGTGGTTGTGAAATGTGATGAGCGCGGAAACATTGATATTCCTGATCTGAGAATGAAAGCAGAACAAAATAAGAATGCTCTTTCTTGTCTTATGGTTACGTATCCTTCCACACATGGAGTTTTTGAAGAAGGAATCATGGAGATCACCAAAATTATTCATGACAATGGCGGACAGGTTTACATGGATGGAGCAAACATGAATGCACAGGTAGGATTGACAAATCCTGCAACGATTGGCGCAGATGTTTGTCATCTGAATCTTCACAAGACATTTGCAATTCCACATGGTGGAGGTGGTCCGGGTATGGGTCCGATCGGAGTTGCAAAACATCTTGCACCGTTTCTTCCATCTCATCCGCTTGTGAAAACAGGAGGAGAACAAGGTGTTCATGCAGTTTCTGCTGCGCCTTGGGGAAGTGCAAGCATCCTGTTGATTTCGTATGCATACATTAAGATGTTAGGAAGAAACGGAGTCACTGATTCTACCATTGCAGCTATTCTGAATGCAAACTACATCAAGTCAAAACTGGAAACTCATTATTCTGTTTTGTACCAGGGATCAAAAGGGCGATGCGCTCATGAAATGATTTTGGATTGTCGTCCGTTCAAAATTTCTGCAGGAGTTGAAGTGGAGGATATCGCCAAACGATTAATGGATTATGGTTTTCATGCGCCTACGATGTCTTTCCCTGTTCCGGGAACGATCATGATTGAGCCGACAGAAAGTGAATCGAAGTCAGAACTCGATCGTTTCTGTGATGCTATGATTGCAATCCGTAAAGAAATAGAAGAGATTGAAAAAGGAAGCGTAGATAAAATGGATAACGTGCTGAAAAATGCTCCGCACAGTGTGTTTGAAGTGATGAGCGATTCCTGGAAACATCCTTACTCAAGAACGAAAGCCGCTTTCCCGCTTCCTTATCTTAGAAAAAATAAATTCTGGACTTTTATCGGAAGGGTTGACAACGCTTATGGTGACAGAAACCTGGTGTGTGCATGCCCGCCAATTGAAAGTTACGAGGAAGTTGTTTCTTAAAAATGGACTGTGAAACAGTTTGCACCCGTTGAGACTTATTGAAGCTGCTTAAATAAGGTGAAGTTGATTCCAACTTCCCAAGAATATTTCCCTTCTCCATATGTTGAGAACCCTGACGGCCGAGCGTAACTTTTTTCGGAAAATAAAAAGGTGGAGATAAAAAAAGCAAAAACAAAAAGTCGGTTCATTTACTTTTTAAGTTTTCTTGCTCTTCATTTTAGGTTCGTTGAATCGCCATAGTATAACGGATAACGATCGATAATATTATCCTTTTCCTGTAGCTTTGAGATAAGGCAGGTAATAATTTTCGTAAAACTGTTTCTTCGAATTGTGGTACGAAGTAATGCCGCCAATTTTATGAAGCAAATAAATATAGATCCAGGCAAAGTCAATTTGGGAAGGCAGGAATCCGGAGCGCGCACTGCTTGGAAACAGGTGATGATTGCTATGCCATTCACCGGCAACAATGCCGGGCCAATATTGATTGACAGACATATCTTTCTTTGAGAAATCAAATCCTTCTTTTCGTTTGTCTTTTCCTTTTCCGTGTCCTTCGAAATTAAAAGTGCGAACTCCGAATGCCCAAACGGCAGCACTTCCGAAGAGTGCACATGCTAATCCGTGTCCGCCAATAAGATAAAATACAGCATACCAGAATGACCAGTTCAGCAGCCAGCCAATCGTGGTGTTTAGTGGATTCGAAACAGATCCCCACTTTTTGTATTGCTTGTAAGTATTGCGTTTTGTTCCGGTCTCATCAAGGAAATCAGAAACACGCGCGTAATCCTGTTCATTTAAATCAAGTGCAATGGGCTGATGATTTGCATCAGCAAGAAAACAATACAACCATCCGCCATATGCGTTGTAAGGATCACCCGGCTGATCAGATTTTGAATGATGGACCTGATGCGACACCACATAAATCTCTTCAGGAATCATCCTGATCACAAGATTCTGAGTGATGAGCCGCCAAAAACCGTTGCGAAATGTGTATGCGCGATGCGTGCAATAGCGATGATGCCAGATGGTGCCGTATGTTCCCATCAGGATCATGCTGTAAACAAAGGCAGCAGCAAGCAGTCGCCATGTGAAATATTTAAAGATAAATAAGTAGAGAAAAGGAATGAGAAGCAGCAGCCACATCCACGCCATCATAGCGAGCCAGTTTTTTTTCGACTTGAAAACATTGATGCGGAAAAAAAATTCTGCAAACAGTTGCCGTTTCGTTGGCTTGATTAACTCTCCTTTTTCATTTTGCCATCCATACGAAGGTTCCCGCAGAATAATATCGATAAATGCCATGTTGATTTGTCTTTGGATAAAAATAATTCAGGAATTTCAAAATTAAAATCACAATTAATTCCCGTTTATCGTCTGTAAGGAACGCATTTATTTGTTCACTACCATGAAGTTCGTGGAAAGTACATTTCTGATCAATTAATGGAAGATGAAATCAAGTAACAGTGTATCTTTGCATCCGCTTTTTTGATTATGGCAGATTTGAACTCGGTTGATTTTCCAGAAACACCTGACAATAAAAACGGGAAGCAGCTCTATGCTTACCAGCACGGTGCTATTGATGAAATATTTGAACGTCTCAAAGATCATCCTGCGAGGTATAACTTGTTGTACCAGTTGCCAACAGGAGGAGGGAAGACTGTCATCTTTTCTGAGATCGCGAGACGATACATTCTTGCTACGGGAAAAAAGGTATTGATTCTCACACACCGTGTGGAGTTGTGTTCCCAAACGTCACAGATGCTGAATGAATTTGGTGTACACAACAAAGTCATCAACAGTGCTGTGAAGGAAATGCCTGTTCCGAACGACTACATGTGTTTTGTCGCCATGGTTGAAACGCTGAACAATCGTCTTCGTGATAAGATCCTGAGCCTCGACAACATCGGGTTGATGATTGTAGATGAAGCACACTACAATTCATTCGGAAAATTATTTAGGTTTTATGAAAAGGGAGTCGTGCTTGGTGTAACTGCAACACCGTTGAGTTCCAACATCAATATCAGGATGAAGGATACATACGATGAATTGATTGTTGGCGAATCCATTTCTTCGTTGGTTGAAAGCGGTTTCCTGGCGTGTGCAGTTACATACCATTATCATGTCGGACTTACTTCATTGAAGGTGGGACGAACGGGTGATTATACCGTCAGTTCTTCCGAGCGGCTGTATAACAACCATGCAATGCAGGATAAGTTGTTAAGCGCTTACAAAGAAAAATGCATTGGAAAAAAGACGTTGATCTTTAACAATGGTATTGCTACTTCGCAATATGTGTGCGCGACATTCCTTGAAGCCGGATACGACATCAGGCATCTCGACCATACACACAATGCAAAAGAGCGAAGGGAAATTCTTCAATGGTTCAAGGAGAAACCCGATGCTATTCTTACTTCTGTAAGTATTCTTACGACAGGCTTTGATGAACCTACGGTGGAGTGTATTATTTTAAATCGCGCCACGAAATCACTTACACTGTATTTTCAAATGATCGGACGAGGTTCGCGTTTGTTGCCGCACAAGCGTGACTTCATGGTGATTGACCTCGGCAACAACCTCAACAGGTTCGGACTTTGGGATGCGCCTGTTGACTGGGCCGCTATTTTCAAAACTCCGGAACTTTATCTCGAAGGAATCCTGAGTGACGAAGAGATTGAGCGCAGTTACAAATATGCAATGCCGGAAGATCTGCGTGAGAAATTCAGCAAATATTCTCCGATTGATTTTGATGTGAAAGAAGAACACAGTCGTGCAATGAGTAAAGGACTGCGGCCGAAAGTGGTGATTGAACGTTCCCTTGAGCAGCACATCAGGATGTGTACTGAAAACAGTGAAGAAATTAAAGAAGCATTGGTCCTTGCAGATTTGTTGAAAGAAGAAATAGAATTCAGAATTCGGGTGTATTCACGGTGCCTAAGTAAAACTTCAGAGAGCTATGTAAAGTGGTTGCAGGATGATTACAAACGCAAACTGAAAGTGACGTTGATCAGAAATGCTCACCACAATAACAACTCAGCCGAAATTTCTGATACGGAATTTTTACCGGAAGAAGAATAAAACGCACTGTAAAGACAGTCTGTTATTTTATACCGCTCACCGCTTTGTTAAGCTTGGCAATATCATCTTTTGTGATTGCAATTCCTTTCCATTCGTTCATGGCAAAAATAAGTTCGCCTGTGCAAGTCTTCCTTGGCAAAGTTAACTCGAGTATTCAATTGCCGCGACACCATAATCGTTGAACTCCGTGTTTGTATTCTTCTTTTGTGATTTCAATCCGACATTCAGTTAATATAATTTTTAGTTCGTCTCTGTCAAACTCAGAAACATGGTCATCATCAGAGTAAATGAGTTTAAGCCCAAGGTCTTTCCTGTAATGATTCAAATAGTATCGGTCGAAGTCGGGTACTTCGATGTAGATGCACTGAAAATAACCATTGAATTTCATCAGGAACTCTTTGGGATTATCAAGATGTTCGAGGATGTGAGATAGAATCAAAACGTTAAATCGTTTCTCATTGCTGCTAAGAAATTCCAGGGCTTCGCCGATGAAGTTCATCTCAAGCAGAAGGAATTCAAACATGCGGGTTCTCACAAGGAATCTCTGCGCTTTATCAAAAACACTATTTGACGACTTCATTCTTTCACATTTGAGGCAGGCAAAATTTTCAGGCGTAATTCCGGGTTGAAAAAAATGGAATCGCTATATGGGAGCTAATAAAGCCGCTATTCAAGGATTTTCATTTTAGAACGTGTTGTGCAACGGTGACTTTATGTTAGCCGCTGGCTTGCTGTTCGGTCGAAGCGATAAAGTGTGAAGTTCGCAAGTAGGTTTGTAGAAGCTCCGAAACCACTCCAAATTATCTGCTGCGTTTCTTCGTTGCAAGTTTTGGCAGCCCGATTGTCCGCAACATCTCGTTAGCTTTCTCAACCTTGTCAGGGAACAAAACAACATTGCTGTATTTGTTCAACGACTTGTCAATCCTCACAACAGGAACTTTCTTTTTGTTTAATTCTTTGATTGTTGTCATGATATAAATTTATTTACTTTTTCGTTTTACTAAAAATGATTCATAGTCAACTTCTTTTTCAAAATCCTCCCAAGCTTTATTTACCTCACCGAAAATCTGAAAGTCAGATTTAACTTCTTTGAAGTATTTGAAGAAACCACTATAACCAATTCCTTCGTTCGCTTTTCCATTGTCCCAATTATCACTGAATAATATTTTTTTTGTTCTTGGCAATAATGCTGAAGAAAAATGAATACCCAATTCAACCAACAGAAATTTGTTTCTTACTTTTCTGTTTTGATTTAGTTTAATTACTGCTTCTGCCGATGTTCCTGAACCGCCAAAGAAATCAAGTATTATTGAGCCATCTTTTGCAGCAACTTCCAATGCATCATAAACAGTGTATAATGATTTAGGATAAGTAAATGGTATCTCCCTTCCAAATTGGTCTTTTAGAATCCCAATACCATTGCTTGAAGCATCATACTTTGAATCACTCCAAACTGTTTTTGGTTTCTTGCCTCTCCAATCGTTTCTTTGGACATATCGCCTATGGACAATTTTTGTCAAAAGTAGGAATTGGTTTTGGAATTTTCCTTCAAAGTTTCCCGAAAGTTTTCAACAAAACCGTGAATTTCTTTTTGGGTGGAGAAAACACTCTTTCATTTTTTTTGGGGATGGTTTTGTGTCAGGCAAAAAAATGAAAGTGTGTTTTGTGCGGTTGGGTGCGGTGGGCTTTTTTTACAAATTTATTTTTTGAAGCGTTGGCATTAAAAACTGTGTCTGTTGTTGTCCAAGTTGTCCTAAAACTGTTTAATCAAAGCACTGCCGTTTCAAGTTAGCAGGTCGCCAAACGGGTTACGCATAACGAAGAAGGGATTAACGAAGTTTAAAAAAGAAGGGATTAGAAGCACAACTGTTCATTAAAAAAAATGCAACAAATAGATAAAGTTTTCTTCCGCTTTCCTCCGTTGCATTTTTTTTAGCTTGCACACACTTCAGTCCGAAGATGTGTCGCTTGAAGTCCGCACACACTTTGTTCAAAGCGATTTACATTCAAAGCTGTGTCCGTCCGAGTTAGCACTGTGCGTTGGAAAAATAAATAATTAAAAAACCGAAGGGTGGGAAAAAAAATAATTTGAATTTCTTTTTGGGTGGGAGAAAAAAATACTCTCTTAA